>JASHQD010000254.1 GCA_030037755.1 Terriglobia bacterium | reverse complement strand
CGAGATCACAGCTTCCACGGTTCAGAATTCGGGACACCTGGCCTTGGGATATAGCCATGTGGTCAACGATTCCACCTATCCCACGGAACAGAGCGTGGAATGGGCGCCCACAGCGACACCGGGAAGCGCCGCGGAACTGTGGACCACCGGACCGTCGGAGTACCTGCCCTGGGATGCGCACTTCAGCTGGCAGAACGCAAACCGGTCCGACAACAACCTGGTCTACAGCAGCTCTTTCACGACCGGTGTCGAAATTCCCGCGCAGGCGTGGAACAACGAGATTGACGGTTTCAGCACGAACGGGTCGGGCGCAGTCTACCGCTTCGGACGCAACTACATCACCGCAAATCCCTCGGCGACGTTTGCCGCCAGCGAGGGAATCGGATCGGTCAGCGCCGATGCCAGGTTCTTCGGATTCGCTTCCGACTGGAACTGCCAGTTGGGATCGACATCCGGAGGCTCGACCGGCACCACGTCGCCGTACACGTGCCGCGCGGATGTGTTTATTCTGAGTCTAAAGTGAAGGGTCGGCGCTGAAGCTCCGAGTTCGGGTCGCGCTCACGGACTCGCGCCCGGATGAGGATAGCGACCACAAACCCATCCAACCGAGCGCCGCCAGATTGGGAAAAAGCAAGGGAGCCATTGGCGGCGCTCCGGCAATGAAATTCTCAAACACGCTGGCCGACGGACCGCTCAAGTTTGCAAGATTGTGCAGAATAAAGCCGAGCGCGCCAACAGCGGCTTCAACCAATAACACCAGCGCGCACAGACCGAGATAGCGTCGCGAAACAGGTACCAGGAAGGGCACCAGCAGGAAGCTCACCGCGAATGCGCCGGACACAACCGGCAGCCATTCGATCGGCCGGAAGAATCCGTTGGCGGCATGATCGGTAAGGCTGAGGACGAAGTTGCCGAAGAATCCACCTGCGGTGAGCAGAATCACCCATTCAGCCCAGAGCCGCGAGCCCGGTTCGACCATCCGATTCAGGATGAGCAGCAGACCGATACCGGTCAAGGCCAGCGGCGCGGCGAACGGAGCGGCATACGTCAGGCTGCGCAGCGTGCGTTCGTAGAAGAATTGGCTGTCGAGGTGATAGATCACGCCTGCGAGGCCAATTACGATCGAAACCCAACCCACAAGATAACCGAGGTCGCGCCAGACCGCCGCGCGATGCCAGATTGCCTTGGCAGCTACCCCGGCAAGAAGGAGAGCTACTGCAGCCCCCGCAAAATAGACCGGAAAGTATTCGGCAGGCCGGCGAAATTGATTTTCGGAGTGCGCCAGAAAGATGTCGAATCCCAAGGCGACGAAATTGAAGAGGACAAACAGCTCGAGCGCCACTTGTGGATCGTAGCGGACGGCGAATGGCCCGATTCGTAGCCGGACGTCGTCACTTCCCGCGGCCATGCTGCCTCCGCAGCTCATCGGCCATCGACTGCAGCTCCACCAGCTTGCTCAGCATGGGATAATTCCCGTGCCACTGCACGAAATCGGCGCCGCCCATGAACGCGCCGTGCTTGGCCGTGCGTCCATCGTAGTGCCAAAGGTCGAAGTAGACGAAGTCGATGGGATGTGAGAAAGGCGGACCGGTCAGTACTCCGTCCTTGTGCAGGCCGTCGATGATCGCCTGGGCTTCTTTGACCTTGGCGTTGGTATCGTCGACCACTTTTTCCGCGCGCGTGTAGACGTCGTTCACCAGCGGAGCCGTGTGGCATTGCGTGCAGACCTGCCTCATTGCGGCCTGCGCCTGCGCGTAGTTCGGACGCTTCGCGGTGACGGCATTCGCGAGGTAATAAGACAGGCGCTCCGAGGGATCGTGCGTGAACTTCTGCCCGTTGATGCCGCTCATGTGGCACGTGGCACAGGTGGGCACGAACATGTCTCGCGTGGTGAGCTTGCGCGGATCGGCATCGAGGTTCAGCAGATTGCGCTGCGCCGAAAACAGGATTCCGTGCTTCGACTCTTCGTAGATTTCGATCTGGGAGTGATCGGGTCCCATGTGACACTGGCCGCAAGTGGTAGGCATGCGGGCCAGCGCGACCGAGGTGGTGTGGCGGGAATGGCAGGCGGTGCAGCTGCCGATGGTGCCGTCGGCGTTGGGACGTCCGACGCTGTGGCATTGCTCGCAGCCTCCGGCCATGGCTGTGCCGCCTTCGAGTTGAACGAAGGGATGAGGCGGACGGCGCGTGCCGCCGGGCTGATACTGTTCTGAAAACGTGACCTGTTCGGGCGATAGTCCCTGCTGGCCGTAGACTGCGGCCCAGGCGGGCGCCGCGTGGCGGCTGCGCAGGAACTCCTGGTAAATCGACTCGTGACAGCTCCGGCAGTTTCCAGCCGTCAGGTGCTTGGCGATCACGAATCCGTGATGCTCTTCCTTTTCCTGATTGGCGGCAGGCTGGTGGCAATCGAGACAGGTCACGTCCTTGCGAGCGTGCACGCTCAATTCGTATTCGTGAACGACGGAATAGTTCTGGTTGTAGTGGCACTCAGCGCACTTGCCGGTCGCCCGAACCAGGGCCGCGTTCGGCTGCTCGGTTTCGACCTTGGGACGTTGCCGGTTGATCAGGAATGCGGCGACGACGAGAGCGAATCCGAGGACAATCGCGATGAATACGGATCGAAATGACATGGCATCCAGCGCACGCCGGCGCTGTGTGTTTAGGGGCGAACATACCACAGGCGAAAGATATTCCCTAGCGCAAAGTGCCTGACGTTGACATGAATGATTCGCACGCGGGCCAACCCACGGCCAGGTGGTAGCCGAGCGGAACAAGAAGCGGTAGTCACTGCATTTGTCTTCAGTAGGAACTAGGGCACGCCGCGGCGGCTGCCGCTTTGATCACTGCGATTCGGCCTTGACGCCGAGATCTTCCAATATTGCGCCCACGTCAATTGAAATGCCGAAAATCCTGGGTTTCAACTCGACGTACTTCGACACTTTGGCCCACTTGCCAGCCTCTTGCTTGCGGGCCACCGAGCGCAGGTACTCGAATACGTCCTCCCCGCCGCGGGTCCTGCGCGCGAGCGCAGCGAACAGCCTATAGATCGAATCCGTGCGCTTCGAGTAGTCAGAGAACCAGACAATTGCCCAGGGTTGCCGGCTGGGATCGAAACTGTAGAAGTCACAGTCGATAATCAGCATGAAGGGGTCCGGGTCTTCCTCCATCTGTTTCCTGACTTCGGAGTCCCATAGCTTGTTGCACACTTCGTCGAACACACTCCGGGACATGGACCTGTAAGCCTGTACGATTTTCCCAGTCAACCCGAGGGCCTCTCCGAACGAATCGACTTGCTTTACGATTTCCTCACGGGTCGGTGTCATGAAATCGTTCCACGTCACCAGCAGATAGAGGTAGCGGAAGTCTCCGATTTCAATCGGAACAAACGAGCTGACTTTTCCACTCATATCGCAGCCCGATTCGGCCGGGTCCCGTGATGTCACGCCCTGATGTCCGCCATTTCCACTTCGCGGCAACCATGGCCCGCCGGGTGAGAGCGCGAGTCACAGGTGTTTGCGGATCGGACGCGGCAGCGGGTTATCTTGATCCGTGAGTGTCGCGGCGGGGACGAGAGCGAATCCGAGAACGAGCGCAATAAACACGGATCGAAATGACATGTCATCCAGCGGTTACTGCTCCTTGGTGATGGTGATCGGCGCCGACGTCGTGCTCGGGTAGACCGGAACCGGCGGACCTGTGACCGGGCAGCAGGGCGCGATCGAATTGCCGGAATACACCGCGGTCAGCGTATTCGCGCCGGTCATGAGTTGTGACGCACTGAGCACCAGACTCGCCGCGGATTGCTCGACGCTCGCCGGAAGCAGCGTCTGCGATTCAAGCACCGTTGATCCGAGCAT
>JASHQD010000253.1 GCA_030037755.1 Terriglobia bacterium | reverse complement strand
AGGGCGGATACAACGTCGTCTTCCAGCCGCTCGCGGGCGATCATGCATCGGGCAACTGCGAGGTCTTCGCCGACGGCTTCGCGGGAGCGGTAAAGACTCCGGACGGCGCGGAGCATCGTCCCTCGGGCGTCGCGGTGGGTCCGGACGGAGCGCTTTACGTGTCGGACGACGTTCGCGGCCGGATCTATCGCATTACCTACCAAGGTGGATCGTCCGACGGAACGGCGGGGATCACGCCGTGTCCAAGTGAATCGGCTTCGGCCGGCGAGATCGCGGGGGCTTCTGCCAGACCGCCGGAGGGAACGCACGCCAATGCCGGCGCGACCGCGAATCTGACCGTTCCCCAAGGGGCGACGCGCGCGATGGTCGTGCTGGGCGACCGCATCTATCACGGACAAGTCGCCGGAGCCGCCTGCGCGGGTTGCCACGGCGCAAACGCGACAGGGTCGCCTCTGGGTCCGAGTCTTACGAGCAAGAAGTGGCTGTGGAGCGACGGCAGCTATGCGGGAATCATGAAGACTATCAAGGATGGAGTGCCGAATCCGAAGAATTATCGCAGTCCGATGCCGCCGATGGGCGGTGCGCAACTTACCCAAGAGCAGTTGTCGGCGCTCGCCGCCTACGTCTGGGCGGTGGGCCACTGATGGCCTGCGCTTGCTGCCCACATTTTCGTTTCGGCTGCCGCCATCACGGTCGCGGAGTCTTGCCATGTCGTCTCCGTGGATGATGGCGCAGACGCCAGACAGCGGCGGTCACCACCAGCGCGAGGCACGCTTCAACCAGGACTTTCTCACCGTCAAGTGGATCGATGCGACTGTGATTCAATTGCGGGTCTGTGAGGATTCCGTGAGTAAACAGGCCGGCCGCAGCCACGTAGGTGAGATAGTGAAAACGCTTCCACAGGCGGCGCCCCAGTTCGACGCGGTAAAGGGAAGTGCCCACCACCACGACGATCAGGTAGAGGGCGATCGCGCCAATCGTGTTCTCCAGGGGCTGCTGCGGTGACCACACCGGAAACGCGATATCCACCACGCGGAACACCGGGCGCCGGGCAAACAACAACGGAATGGGATGAAGCAGGGTGAGGCTGACGGTGCCGTACCCGGTCCAGCGATGCAGACGGAAGACATCAAAGCGCCGGTGCGGCCACTCGCGCCACGGGCTGTAACGGCACCAAATTGCGAGGCCCACCACGATATTCAGCGTTGCGAATACCACGGCGACCAGTCCGATATCCGCCGACAAGTCCAGTGCCGAGATCATAAGGTCGGAATGTGAGGGAGATCCTGAGCATCCAATCCCCCCTGTGGGCTGTGGCCTTCTCTCTGAACCAAGGCAGCGCTTATTGTAATGCACACCGAGGGTTCTCAGACTTCGCCGCACGCCTTGATTCGCTTCTGAACCGCACGCAACCCTGCCACATCTAAGGAAGGACGCTTCGTACTCCGGACTCAATGACTCCGGAGCGTGATGCTCGAAGCAAATCACGCCGGCTTGCGCCAGGGGAGACGCTGCCGTGTGCGTGCTGGGGAACAAGTGGAAGACAACGCGGCCAATTGGAAGCCCAGGTTCAACCCCTGGGTGATCGCCCTCACCGTCACGCTGGCGACGTTCATGGAGGTCCTTGACACCTCCATCGCCAATGTCGCGCTGCCGCACATCGCCGGCGGCCTTTCGGCGAGCGTCGACGAGAGCACCTGGGTGCTGACCAGCTACCTGGTGTCGAACGCCGTCATCCTGCCCATTTCCGCGTGGATCGCGGATCGAGTGGGCCGCAAGCGTTTCTACATGAGCTGCGTGGCCCTGTTCACCATCAGCAGCTTCCTGTGCGGGCTCGCACCGACTCTGCCGCTGCTGATCTTCTTCCGCGTGCTGCAAGGAGTGGGCGGAGGCGGTCTTGCGCCAAGCGAGCAGGCGATTCTGGCCGATACTTTCGAGCCCAAGAAGCGCGGCATGGCCTTCGCCGTTTACGGGATGGCCGTGGTCCTCGCGCCCGCGATCGGGCCGACACTTGGCGGCTACATCACCGACAACCTGAGCTGGCGCTGGATTTTCTATGTCAATGTGCCGGTCGGGATTCTCTCGCTGCTGCTCACGCAGCGAATCGTGGAAGATCCGCCTTATCTCAAGGAGGCGGCGCAGCGATCGAGGAATTTCCGCATCGACTACGTCGGTCTGGGGCTGGTCACGGTCGGATTGGGGGCGTTGCAGGTGGTCCTCGACAAGGGCCAGGAAGACGACTGGTTCGGCTCGCCTCTTATCGTCGCATTCACGGCAATCGCGATCGTCGGCCTGCTCGCGTTCGTGGTCTGGGAATGGCAGGAGACGCATCCGGTGGTGAATCTGCGGTTGTTCAAGAATCGCGGTTTCGCGATTTCCAACATCCTCATGTTCTGCCTGGGTGCGACGCTGTACGGCACCACCGTGCTGATTCCGCAGTTTCTGCAGGTGCTGATGGGTTACACGGCCCAGCGTTCGGGCGAAGTGCTGACGCCCGGCGCGTTCGTGATCATTCTGCTGCTTCCGCTGGTCGGAAGACTCGTCGGCCGCGTCGATGCCCGGTATCTCATCAGCTTTGGATTCGCCGTGCTCGGCTTGTCCATGCTCCATATGACCAGCCTCTATCTGGGCGTGGACTTCGGGACGGCGACCATGTACCGCGTCTATCAGTGTATGGGGCTCGCGTTCCTTTTTGTGCCGATCAATACCGTGGCGTATCTCGGCGTTCCCGCCAAGGACAACAACCAGGTCTCGGGAATGATCAACCTGATGCGGAACGTCGGCGGCAGCGTGGGTATCTCGGGCGTTACAACCTTGCTCGCGCGGCGGTCGCAGCTGCATCAGAACAACCTGGTGGGCGGGCTTGACGCCGGTAACCTGGGCCTGCAGCATTTTCTCAACGGGCTCGGGCAACGATTGTCGATCGGCGGAGCCGGCGGCTACGGCGGAACCATGCAGTCTTATGCCCGGCTCTACCAGATGGTGGCGCAGCAGGCGGCGGTTTTGGCTTATGACGACGTCATCTGGCTCGCGGCCATGGTCTGCCTCTGCCTTGTCCCACTCGTCTTCCTGTTGAAGAAAAGAAAGCCGGAAGCCGTGCAAGCCGGTCACTAAAGGTCGAGGGGGCCGCCCGGATCCCAATCCACCGCCCGAATTCCTCAACCCGACCGGCAGACGTCTTTCATCCAGGAGTGCGCCGTGAGCAAAGTGAGAGTTGCCGCGTTCTCGATCTCGATTGATGGACTTGGCGCCGGACCGCGACAGGATTTGAACAATCCCCTCGGAGTTCGTGGCTTCGAGCTGCACGGCTGGTT
>JASHQD010000252.1 GCA_030037755.1 Terriglobia bacterium | reverse complement strand
GCACGTGGGAAGACTGTAGCTCCGTACCCCCCTCTTAAGCAGAAGTTCATCAAGGACGCCCGAGCGCGATGTCCCGAGTTATTTGGCCAGGGCGACTGCAAGGCCTATTTCGTAGCCTCAGCTGAAGAAACAGGGGATAGCCGCGACATCTGGAAGGGAGATCTTGGTGACGAGGCGCGCACCGGTATCGGTGCGGTGGCTGGCGACGAGGTGAGTCACCGTACACCGCTGAACGCAGGTGGTTGTCCAATAGGAAAGGGCAACCTGACGAACAAATCCAAGCTAAGCGAACAGTGCCAGACAGTCGACAATACAATCACAACCTATCAGGGAGATCGTATTGCGCGATTGAGAGGCGCCCTCTCATAAGCGGAAGCTGCGTGGAGGTCTATGGAGATGTACAGGGAACCACCCGGATTCCTTGCCGGTACGTTTCGATTCAGTGCGCTCGGGTACCGTTACTCTGAAGCTCCGCCGTTGGATCTCATGGCTTCCGAAGCCCTCGACTCCGAGAACCCTTGGATTGCGTTGGCAGCCGTCTTGGAGCACGCCAAGACTGGTCATTGGAGCCTTCTGAGGAGAGTCCCGCTATTAATGGACCCGTCCCAAAGCCCCCTTCTAGTTGGCTCATGCTTCCGATTGCTAGGAGATGTCGGCAGTGACTACGCAATCGAGCTGTTGCAGTCACTATTGCGGCACGAAAGTAGCACCTACATAGTTCACGCATGCCAGGCCTTGCACCACATCGGCTATCTCAGCCTCGTACGGTCAATCCTCCAGGCATGGGAGCGTCTCCGGTCACAAGACGACCGTGAGGTCGTCGCGTTAATATTGTCCGAAATGCTCGAGGAGCAAAGAGGTCCGCTCTCCTCCTGCACAGAGTACACGTCAACCGAATACAGTAACTTAGTGGGTAAGCGGAGCGAGGAACTTCGCTCGCAGCTCGGAGCTGAGAATGTGCCGGTCTGGGGCGGCAGACCGTTCGGGGTTGTGAGCCTAGTCCACGGAATGATCCGCAAGCTGAAGGCGGCCCGGACCTACGGTCTGTCACTTGACGCCCGCTTTCTGGACCTGAGGGAGAGGTTTGAGGCGTCTACCGGTTCGGACTGTTCCGGCTTCTTTGTGGACGCTAGGCTCCAAGTCCCAGTGGCTCTAGCCATCTTACAAACATTCTTGAGAGACCCGGGGTCCGACAAATACCAGGAGGGCATGCGTTACTTTTTTGGACACCCGGTTCCTCTTGTCACTCCGCGTTAGGGGCGAGCCAAGCCGGCATGGGACCTTGAGGCACTGGGCGGGCTGGCGCAGAGGATTGCGTGCGGATTTAGCGATGCGGACTGCATGGCTCGCCGATCGCGATGCCGGCCGGGCAAGGTTTTGCTCCGAATCGAACAGGGGACAAACTCGAATATCAAAAAGGGGGAAAAGTTTCATGCCCACACTCCGAATCGGTAGTCAGAATCCCGAAGTCAAGCAACTTCAGCAGACGCTGAACTCCAGTCTGAAGCTTACCCCGCCGCTTCGCGTCGACGGCATTTCGGCCCCCGGACCGATGCCGCCGTGCGTCGCTTTCAGGACCAGAACTGGCTGCAAGTGGATGGCATCGTCGGCCCCTGTACTCAGAGCGCTCTCTACGGCAAGGATCGCTATGTGATCCTGAAATCGGTGAATCTTATTCCGCAGCCCACTCCCACCACTTGCTGGGCGGCCTCTACGGGAATGCTCTTGGGGCGGTCAGCGCCGGTAACGCTGGCGCCACCGGGCGTTAACACTGTCAACGGCCTGCCTAATGACTCTGATTTGGACAGCCCGGTGACCACCAGTGCGTTCGCGAGCTTTTATGGCCTGCGCATGCTTCCGGGACAAAGCTGGACGCCGGACGGTCTCGCGGGCGTGATGCGGGGGCACGCTCCGATTATGGTCGACACGCTCTGGGACACGGCCGGTTACACAACGCGTCAAGGCAGCGGTTGGGTTGGAAGCTCAGGCCACATGCGCATTTTCGCCGGCATTCGGGGTGATGGAACCGCCGATGGAACCACCATTCGCGTCTATGACCCTTGGCCGCCGGGGAAGGGCGCGATCTATTCTGTAAGCTATGGCTCCATGATCGCGCAGGTGCCGACGACGACGTACCAGATTTACTACCGATGAGGACGAGACGGGTGTGTCCGTGTTCGTCAAGAATGGTGTCGGTATCACTCGTATGAATCAGCCGTCCGGGGGCTGTAGTGCGTCCGGAACGACGAGTACACATTCGGGGCGGGCGTAAACACACAGACGCTCTGTGTGCGCGGGATGCGACAAAAGCTCCGGGCCGCGCAGCCCCAGCATGGTGGTAGCCGCTTGTCTGACGAAACTTCGTCAAATGACGGCATACTGTCTCTTACACACATCGGTCATTACCTCTCATTAAACACCGCGCCAATCAAAACTTTAATGGAATCATGCGCTTGCTCGCCGCACCCGCACTATGGAATGTCCCGTGCCCTTTGACGTGCTAGTTCGCTCCCAATAGACCATAACTGCCGCAGAAAAGGAGGTTGCTCATGATAGCAACAACTGACATGCCGCCGGCCGGCCTGGAAGAACCCGCAACTCGGACTTTCGGGGAACTGGTAGGCACCTCCGACGCGATGGCCAACGTCTGCGAGCTTGCCGCGAAAGTGGCTAGCCTCAACGTCACGGTTTTGATTAACGGGGAAACGGGAACCGGCAAGGAGCTCCTGGCACATGCCATCCACGATTGGAGCTCCCGAGCTTCCGGTCCCTTCATCGCCTTCTCCTGCGCCAATCTTCCCGAGACCCTGGTTGACGACGAGTTATTCGGGCACGAGAAGGGAGCCTTCACCGGCGCCGACGGACCGCGGCGCGGCCGCTTTGAGGCAGCGAACGGAGGCACGCTGTTCCTCGATGAAATCGGCGATCTGCCCCTGGCGCTTCAGGCCCGGCTCCTGCGCGTCCTGCAGCAGCGCAGCTTCGAGCGGCTCGGCGGCAACAACACAGTCAAGGTGGATATCCGCCTGATCTGTGCCACCCACTGCGATCTTGACGCGATGGTTCGCGAGGGGACCTTCCGCCAGGACCTCCTGTATCGCCTCAACGTCATACAGATCCATATGCCGGCCTTGCGCAACCGGGGCGAGGATGTGGCTCTTCTGGCCCGTCATTTCGTCCGGCTGTTTGCCTCCAGCTTTGACCAGCCGGTAAGGGGAATCTCAGACGAGGCACTCATTGCACTCACTGCCTATAGCTGGCCCGGCAACGTGCGCGAGCTAGAGAACGTGATCCAGAGGGCCGTCGCCCTGGCCGAAACAACTATGATCGGGTTGGCGCAGCTCCCGATTGAAATCTGCGGTCTCAACGTTCTGGAGCGCCCCGCAGAGACCGGCCAAGACGTGCAGGAGTCCCGCTGCGGCGTGCAGGAGACCGGTTACAACACGCAGGTTCGTGAGTTCAAGCGGCGCCTGCTCATTCGGACGCTGCAGCAGTACCATGGGAACAAAACGCGCGCGGCCGAGTCGCTCCATCTGGCTCGTCCTTATCTTTACCGGCTTATCGAAGATCTGGGTGTGGGAGCCCCGGCCAGCGAACTTCGCAGCCAGCGGCAGTTGGCGGCGACCTAGCAGGCGAACCCGGCGCGTTCACAGACGCCGGGACTGCCGTTATGCGCAGATTTTGTTGCACCTCGCGGGGGAGTTGGCAGGGTGGCCCCGACCCTCTCGGCTTTCTCTCCACAAACGAAGCGGTTGACAATCCTGGCAGTGGCTCACTTCGGAATTGATCCACCATCCCGGCCTCCTGCTAACCCTCCTCGATAAGGAGGGGAGCTGGACCAGGAGCCGGTACACGACTGGCAGGGGCTCAGTGTTAGATCCCCTGGGTAAAATGAGGCGCTTATCAACAACTTGCTGACAATCGAATGGCAAATTATTATCTTGAAATGAGGCAAGTAGGGGGAGGGCGACACGGCGCAAAGCCGCCAGGCCGCTCAGCAAGTCGCAGGCGAATCGTTACTCGGAACCAAGGTCTTTACCGAGGGATCACGACAACCTGCTTGCGTTTCTGGGGTCCCTCTGACGGCCGGGCGGGCGCGCTGTATCGGCAGTGTCCTCACGGAAAACCCGGTTCTACAGCGCCACCCCCAGAGCAGTTTGGGCGTTGCACTGGCAGCGCAGGAGTATCGAGAGTGACGCTGGCGGGCGGGAGAGTATTATCTCAATATTCTGGGGCCTGGAAGGAGGCGCATCAGGGATGAGACGACCTGCGCTGTTGCTGATACCTCTTCTTGCGGCGTGCGCGATGGGTAATCGAACGTTTACCGCTCCATCGGTGCCCAGAGCCCAGGACAGCCCGGATTTGCCACTCTGCGGAGCGCACTTCCCCATCAGGGCCGCCAACTACGCCAACGTCACATGCCAGCGCAACGGCGTAACGTTCCTTTATCCGGATCGCGATCATCTGTGGACGTTTCAAAGCACGGGCAGGGTTGCCGTGCGGCCGATCAGGCCCGAGGACTTTGTGATCGTCTCCGATCCGGACGGCCCCTATGCTTTTATCGTCTGCCCGCGGCATTGTCCGGACGGCTGGTCGGTCAAGGCGGGCCAGTCGTGGACCGGCACGCTCACTTTCAGTGTTTCTGGGGCGGTCCAGACCGGACTGGCAGTTGAATCTCCCAAAGTGACGGGTGACGGCCGGATCACCGCTTACGAGGAGATCACAGACGCCGGCGTCGGCACCAGGTTCAATTGCAGCCTGCTGGATAATCCTCCGTGTCCTATGAAGGACACGATGTACGGCAACCCGGGTTCGTTTAGTCCAGCACAACACGAGGTGAAGTTCACGTGGACCCTGAGCGGCGGTGACAACGGCACGGCCAGCATCCAGGAGTGGAGCCAGCACTTCCGGCCCGAGGGCGCGTCCCTGAGGCCCCGCCGGCCGCGGTAACGCTGCCATTGCCTCGTGGTTGAGCGCAAATCTTTTTCTCTCCTTTGGCTCAGCAGAGCGAACAGCTCACTTCACGTCCGGATCGGGCAGCATCGTATTGCGCACCAGCGCGGCGAGATCGGCGCAGGCGGCGATGAACTGACGAAGCGTGCGCCGGGTGGGCGGGAACGAGTCGAACTCGTCGATGGTGAGTCCGTCCTCCGTGTAAGCGCGCCGCAAGTCCGGGAATCGGGCCAGCAGATCCTGAACAATGCGCGAATCCACGGGCTTATCGATGCGTGGGACGATTTCGATGTCGCTTGCGTTGTAGCGGCGCTGCCACGCGTAAGGCGGCGAGATCACGACCTCACCACCAATGAACTCGCTCCAGTGCATGTGGTTGCGGAAGGCGGCCGAGAGCAGGCGGAGACGATAGCCGCGATCGCGAAAGATCTGGTAGGTCTTCTTGAACACCGCGACGCCGGCCCACTCCAGGTAACCAGGGTCGGTGCTGATGGTCTCCTTTTCCATGTAAACCTTCAGCCAGTCGTCGATCCGGCCCACCATGATGGTGCAGACGGGGCCCATCGTCGAAATATCCTTGCCTTCGCGTTCGCGCCTCTTCAACCCGCGCTCTACGGCCTCCGCCACGGCGATCGACTGCGACAGGCTGAAGCAAACGGTCGCATTGATGCTGATCCCACGATACGTGCCTTCCTCAATGGCCGGGATGCCAGCCCGGGTGACCGGCATCTTGACGATCATGTTCGGGGCCAGCCGGCTGAAGTGCTCGGCCTGCTCGACGATGGCGTCGGTGTCGCGATAGAAGCGCGGATCCGTCTGGATCGACAGCCTGCCATTCCGGCCGCGATGCGCCCCGAAAGCCGGCAGAAGCAGCTTTGCGGCGCGCACTGACATTTCCTCGACCAGCCGCCATCCGATCTGCTCTTCGCTCGCGGACGGCATTTCTCGCATCAGTTCCAGAATGCGCGGCCGCCAGAAGTCCATTTCGCTTTTCAACACGCTGACGGCAATCACTGGATTACAAGTGGCGCCCACAGCGCCATGTTCCAGGGCGTAGGTCAACTCCGCGACGGACGCCGAGTCGTTCCAGAGGCACGTCGGCGTGGTTTGTGTCATCTCATGTAACGGACTCTTGAAAGGGGTGGGCATGCTCGTGGCCATAACAGCTCCCATTCTGGAGCACCTGAGCATGATTTCTCAAGCCAAGATGAGGAACGAGAAAATCCTTGCTCCATCGGGATTCAAAACGTCGGATAATTGGAGATCAGGCGAGACCGCAGGAGGAAGCCCCGTGCAATTACTCGTCCGCCCCGGAGACCAATCTCAGCCACAAATATCCGGATTCGAATTCCTCTCCTTCAACACCGCACAGTTAAGATCAGGCGACCGGATTGAGGGGGAGACGGGCGCGCGCGAGCTGGGACTCGTCCTGCTCGGCGGCAAGTGCTCCGTCGATTCATCGCGCGGCGAGTGGAGAGATATCGGACGGCGGCCGAACGTTTTCAGCGGCATGCCGTACGCACTGTATCTGCCGATCTCCACTCGTTACTCGATTAGCACCGACGTGGGCTGCGATCTGGCATTCTGCTGGTGCCGCGCGGAAGAATCCCACCGCGCGAAGTTGATCACGCCGGCCGATATCGAGGTCGAAATTCGTGGCGGCGGAAACGCCACGCGGCAAATCAACAAGATCATCCGTCCGGAGTTTCCCGCGCATCGCCTCCTGGTGGTGGAGGTCTACACGCCCAGCGGCAACTGGTCGAGCTTCCCGCCGCACAAGCACGACACCCACAATCCGCCTGGCGAAGTGGACCTCGAGGAGATCTACTACTATCGCATCGACAGGCCGGAGGGCTACGCCATTCAGAAGCTGTACACGCGCGACCGGCATCTTGACGAAACGCTGACGGTGAGAGACGGTGAGATGGTGCTGGTGCCGGAGGGATATCATCCGGTTGTGGCAGCGCATGGCTACAACGTTTATTACCTGAACGCGCTGGCCGGATCGGCGCGGTCCATGGCTGCGTCAGACGATCCTGATTACGTCTGGGTAAAGCAAACCTGGCGCGACAAGGATCCGAGGGTTCCGGTGGTCACGATGGAAATGGAGCATTGAAACCGCGAGGGCGCACAGATGAAAACTCGACGAATGACGATGGCGCAGGCCCTGATTGCATTCCTCAAAAATCAGTACGTGGAGCGCGACGGCCGGGAATCCCGGTTCTTTCACGGAGCGTGGGGCATCTTCGGCCACGGCTGTATCGCCGGAATCGGGCAGGCCCTGCAGCAGAATCCTGATTTCCGGTACTACCAGTGCAAGAACGAGCAGGCGGCGGTTCACATTGCGACCGCGTTCGCGAAATTCAAGAACCGGATGGGTACGTTTGCCTGCATCTCGTCCATCGGACCGGGCGCAACCAACATGGTGACGGGCGCGGCGCTCGCGACCATCAACCGGATTCCCGTGCTCCTGCTGCCCGGCGATATCTTCGCTCGCCGCAACGTTGCTCCGGTTCTGCAGCAGCTTGAATCCGAGCAAAGCCAGGACGTATCGGTCAACGACACTTTCAAGCCCGTCTCGCGCTACTGGGACCGCATCAATCGTCCCGACCAGCTCAGCTTCTCCGTTGTGGAGGCCATGCGCGTCCTGACTTCGCCCGCCGAGACCGGCGCCGTCACGCTTGCCCTTCCACAGGACGTCCAGTCCGAAGCGTGGGACTATCCCGCGGAGATGTTCGAGAAGCGCATGTGGCACATCGCGCGGCCCGAGCCGGAATCGGAGATGGTGCGACGCGCTGCGGAGATGATCCGATCGGCGAAGCGTCCGATCATCATTGCCGGCGGTGGTGTGCTGTACAGCGAAGCAAGCGGCGAACTCGGGCAACTCGCGGAGGAGACGGGTATTCCGGTCGGCGAAACCCAGGCCGGAAAAGGGTCGCTGCCCTTCGATCATCCGCAGAACCTGGGCGCCATCGGCGTTACCGGGACGCCCGGCGCGAATCTGGCCGCGCGCGCCGCCGATCTCGTGATATGTGTCGGGACGCGGCTCTCCGATTTCACGACGGCGTCGAAGACCGCTTTCCAGAATCCGGACGTGCGATTCATCAACATCAATGTGGCAGAACTCGACGCCTTCAAGCACGCCGGACTGCCTATCGTTGCCGATGCGCGCGCCGCGCTCAAGGTCCTTCGCGCCCGGTTGGAGGAATACCACGTCGATAGTGCGTATGCCGATTCGATCCTCGAGTGGAAAGAGCGCTGGGAGCGGGAGACCGACCGCCTCTACGGCCTCGGTCATGGACCGCTCATCAGCCAGGGCGAAGCGATCGGAGTGGTGAATTGCGCCGCGCGCCCGCAGGATGTGGTGGTGTGCGCAGCCGGGAGCCTGCCCGGAGATCTGCACAAGCTCTGGAGGACGCGCCAGCCCAATACCTATCACCTCGAATACGGTTATTCGTGCATGGGATATGAGATTGCGGGCGGCCTTGGCGTCAAAATGGCCGACCCGTCGCGCGACGTTTATGTCATGGTCGGCGACGGATCGTTCCTGATGCTGGCGAGCGAGATTGCGACTTCGGTCCAGGAGGGCTACAAGCTGAATCTCATCGTGCTCGACAATCATGGATTCTCGAGCATCGGCGGCCTTTCGCAATCCATCGGTTCGGAAGGTTTCGGAACGGACTATCGCTGCCGCACCGAAAGCGGGCAGCTCGACGGCGACTACATGCCCGTCGACTTCGTCGCGCTCTGCCAGGGCTTTGGCGCGCGTGTGGTTCGAGCGCGTACGCGCGACGAACTCTTTCAGGCCGTCCAGGCCATGAGGAAAGACACGCGCACCACGGCGGTCGTCATCGAAGTGGACAAGGAGATGCGCGTGCCGGGATACGAGTCCTGGTGGGACGTGCCGATGTCCGAGGTCTCGGAAATCGAGAGCATCCGGGCGTCGCGCGCGGATTACGATGAAGCGGTTAAGAAAGAGCGCCATTACGAAGTGGCAGCGGGCCGGAAGTGAGGATTCCGGCAGGCATTGCGTGGCGCCGAAGGCATCGGGAAGGAGATTCTGAATGAGCGGGGCCGTGACGGGCAAAGCGCCGGTGTTTCGCATCGGCAATGCTCCATGCTCCTGGGGCACGCTGGAATTTGAGGGATCGAAGAGCGAGCAGGTTCCGTTCGACCGGATGCTGGACGAGCTTGCGGAAGCGGGCTACACGGGCACCGAATTGGGCGATTGGGGCTACATGCCCACCGATTCTGCCCGGCTCAAATCAGAATTGGACCGCCGCGCCCTGGTGATGCTGGGTGCGTTCGTGCCGGTCGCGCTGAAGGATCGCGCATCTCATAACGCCGGAATCGACGATGCGCTGAAAGTGGCGCGCCTGCTAGCGGCCGTTCGGTCGGATCCGCCGCCCTTCGTGGTGCTCGCGGATGCCAATGGAACGGTGCCGGCCCGCACACTGAACGCGGGACGTGTGACACCGGAACTGGGCCTGAGCGCGGCCGAATGGAGGACGTTCGCCGATGGCGCGAACAGAATCGGACGCGCCGTTCAAGCTGAAACCGGACTGCGGACCGCCTTTCATCACCACTGTGCGGGTTACGTCGAGACGCCCGAAGAAATCGCGCGTTTCCTCGATCTGACCGATCCGGATGCGATTGGGCTCACCTTCGATACGGGGCACTTCGCTTATGGCGCCGGGAATTCGGATGTGATCCAAGGCTTGGAGCGCTTCAAGGATCGAATCCAGTACGTCCACCTGAAGGATTGCCAGCCGGAAGTCGCGCGGCAGGCGAGAGCCCAGAATTGGGACTATTTCGAGGCGCTGCGGCATGGAGTTTTTTGCGAGTTGGGCAAGGGCGGTGTGGATTTTCCGGCGGTGCTCGAATGGCTGAAGCAGCGGTCGTACGCCGGCTACCTGCTCGTGGAGCAGGACGTGCTTCCGGGTATGGGAACGCCCCAGGAGAGCGCGCTGCGCAATCGTGAATACCTGCGCTCGATCGAGAGCCGGTGACTGTGCTCGGCTCCTGAAGTCAAGACCTCCGTGTCCTCCGTGTCCAGAAGCTTTCAACACAGAGACCATAGAGGCCCTGTGAACTCTGTGTTGAGGCTCTGTCAGGACAGAGGCCACGGAGGGACTCCCCAACCGTGACGCGCCGTTTGGGTTAGGCGTGAAGCCGCGATCGGAGAATAGAGGAATCCATTTGAGCAGGAGATTGAATGTTGGAATCATCGGCGCCGGGCGCATCGGAAAAGTGCACGCCGAGGCGATCGCCTTCAGCATTCCCGAAGCAGCATTGGTTGCCATCGCCGACGTCCAGGCCGAGGCGGCGCGCGCGGTGGCCGAACGCTGTCGCATCCCCCGAGTCGCAGCCACTGCGGACGAGATCCTGCGCGATTCGAGCATCGATGCCGTGCTGATCTGCTCGCCTACGGACACGCACGCCGATCTGGTGGTCGAGGCCGCGCGATTTGGCAAACATATCTTTTGCGAAAAGCCGATCGCCCTCAGTCTCGATCAGATCGACCGGGCGCTCGACGCCGTCGACAAGGCTCAAGTCAAGCTGCAGGTGGGATTCAATCGCCGCTTCGACCCGAATTTCATGCGTGTGCGCGTTGCCATCGCGAGCGGCGAGATCGGCACGCCGCATCTGCTGCACATCATCAGCAGGGATCCGGGTCCTCCGCCCATTTCGTATGTCCGAAGCTCCGGTGGCATGTTCCTTGACATGGCCATCCACGATTTCGATATGGCCCGATTCCTGATCGATGACGAAGTCACCCAGGTGTACGCGGCGGCCGGCGTGAGGGTCGATCCGGAGATCGGCCGGGCCGGCGATGTGGATACGGCCGTTACCGTTCTTCATTTCGCGAACGGCGTTTTCGGAACCATCGACAATTGCCGCAAGGCGTCATACGGATACGATCAGCGTGCCGAGGTCCTGGGCAGCGCCGGCGCGATCGCCACGGAAAACGTGTTTCCCAATCGAGCCGTCATCAGCACCGCCGAAGCGGTCCGCCGCGACCTGCCCCTGAACTTCTTCATGGAGCGTTACGCGGAAAGCTTCAGGAACGAGCTGCACGCTTTTGTCGATGCAGTTGTGGGAGACAAGCCGGTGCCCGTGACCGGCGCGGACGCCCGCGCGTCCGTGGTCATCGCGCTGGCGGCTCAGAAATCTCACGAGGAACGCCGTCCGGTGCGCCTCGAGGAAATCAGCCAAGTGATTGCCGCTACGGGGCTTTAGAGTCTGGGTGAGAACTTGCGGCGAAGCCGCAAGTTCTCACCCAGACTCTTTGCCAGGCAGGACTCTGCTTCCCATCGCAGACTTTATCCGAATTCCCGCCCTCGAGCGGCCGGTATGTGCCGTGAGGAACCAGGTCAAGTATATTGACCACAAGCCCGATTTAGTGCGCTTGCGAGAAATGCGAAGTCGACGTCAAAAATCGAAACTCGAAATCCGAAAATCGAAACGCAAAACGCGGAAGTGAAGACCGAAAACCGAACACCGAGAACCGAAAGCCGAAAGGGGAACCCCGAACCCCCGAACCCCGAACCCCGAACCCCGAACCCCGAACCCCCAAAACGCCCGCTCGCTGCCGATCTTGGGTATACTGCGCGATGAGCGAAATCGGCGGGGAGGACCAATTATGGACAGCAGACTCGATCGGCGGGACTTCATGAAGCGCGCTGGAATCGGCGCGGTGACCGCGGGCATGGCGTTGACCGGCGCCTCGGCGCGTGTGCTGGGGGCGAACGATCGTGTGCGCGTGGGACTGATCGGCGCGGGACGGCAAGGCACAGACGACATGAAGGATTTTGCGTTGCAGCCGGATGCCGAGATTGTAGCCGTCTGCGACGTCTACCAGCCCAATCTGGACAAGGCACTCGCGGCCGCGGGCGGCCAGGCGCAAAGCTATAAGGATTTCCGTCAGGTGCTCGATCGCAAGGACATCGACGTGGTGATCGTGGGCACGCCCGATCACTGGCACGCGCTGGCGATGGTCGAAGCGTGCAAGGCCGGCAAGGACGTCTACGTCGAGAAGCCCATCTGCTGCGCGATCGACGAGGGCAAGGTGATGGTGGACGCGGCGCGCAAGCACCAGCGCGTGGTCCAGGTCGGCACGCAGCAGCGCTCCGCGACACATTTTCAGGAAGCGGTGACGCTGGTGCAGCAGGGCTATCTCGGCAAAGTCAGCTTCGTGCGCACGTGGAACTACGACAACGAGTATCCGCAAGGCATCGGTACTCCGGCGGATTCGGATCCGCCGTCAGGACTCGATTGGGACGCGTGGCTGGGACCCGCGCCCAAGCGGCCATTCAACGCCAATCGATTTGGCGTGAGCGATCGCTGGTCCACTTTCCGCTATTTCTGGGATTACGCGGGCGGATTCATGACCGACTGGGGCATTCACCTCATGGACATCGTGCAGTGGGCGATGCAGGTCGACGGTCCCGACGCGATCGCGGCCGCGGGCGGCAGGTTCTTCATCGAAGACAATGCCGAAACGCCGGACACGCTGCAGGTCACCTATCAGTATCCGCACTTTGTGGCCACGTACGAGAACCGCTGGGACAATGCCAATTCCATGTATGACCACGGCTACGGGATCGAGTTTCACGGCACCGATGCCACGATGTTCGTGGATCGCGGCGGCTTCGAGGTGTTTCCGGAGACGCGTCCTGCGGCGCCAGGGAGCAAGCGTCTGAACAATCGCGCGCCTTCCATGAAGATGGAGGCCTGCAACAACGACCATTACGATCACATCCGCAACTTTCTGGACTGCGTCAAGAGCCGCCAGCGGCCGATCAGCGACATCGAGATCGGGCACCGCTCAACCAGCGTGTGCCTGCTCGGCAACGTGGCGTATCGCAGCCAGCAGCGCGTGGTGTGGGATGTCGCGAAGCAGCAGATCAGGGAAGGGAACAGTGGCGCCGAGCAGTATCTGGCGCGGCACTACCGGGAGCCGTGGACGCTTCAGGCGTAGAAATCAGAAGTCAGAAGTCAGAAGTCAGAATCCCTCATCGAAGGCCTTTCTGCTTGTGTCTTCGGCCTTCTGATTTCTGCCCTCTGCCTGATCACCTGTCAAGGCAAAGTAAGAAGTTCCTATTCTGAGCAAAGTAGGAAGTTCCGCTTTGCTTTGGGGGGCGGCTGACCGAAGGAGCCCGTAGGGCGACTGAGGTTAGCCGCCCCCCAAAAAGTGCAGTACCCCCGGACTAGCCACTCTCCCGGCGCGC
>JASHQD010000251.1 GCA_030037755.1 Terriglobia bacterium | reverse complement strand
TATGATGCCTGCGGCAATTTTCATCGCTTCGCCTCCCTGGAAATCCGCCTTCGTTCAACGCGCTTTGATCGTAGGATTATACGATGACCCCCGGTCCGGAGATCGTCGATGCCATCCAAGATCCGGCGCTCGCTGCGGCTCAGAATTGTGATGAATCGAGAACGGGAACGTGGCCGCGAAATCTTCTGGCCCTCACCTGCGCCCTGATGCTGTCATCGTTGCCCGCCGCGGCCCAGGTGTCACTGCCACCGGTCAATCTGGGCTTGACGAGTTTTGAGGACGCGATCGCGTTTCCCGGCTGGCTGGTGGAAGAAATCCCGAATTACTACCACGCCAGCGAGTGGAAAGACGGGCAGGGAAATCGGATTTCCGGGGCCAATGGTCTGAACTCCGCGAGCGCGCTGACGCATGTTGCTTACATCTCAAATAAACGTGTTCTCGGCGGGTTCTATGCCGTCGAAGCGCTGGTTGCGGTGGCGAACGTTCACCCGGACACCAGCTTTGGTCCAAACTTCAGGACCAGCGGTATCGGCGATTTGACTCTCGCACCGCTCGGCATCCAGTGGACGAATACAAAGCTGGCCGGGAAACCATTCTTCGGGCGGGTGATGTTCGATTTTGTGGTCCCCACTGGGAAATACAGCGACTGGCAGCCGGTCAACACGGGGAACAATGTCGTGAGTTTCAACCCGTATTACGCGTTCACTTTTGTGGCGTCGGATAAGCTCGAGATCAGCGCGCGTCTCCACTACTTGTGGAATTCGGTGAACGACCAACCGTTCGCCGGTCTAGGATTCAAGAGCGTCCAGCCGGGACAGGCTTTTCATCAGAATTTCGCGGTCTCCTGCAAGGTCGCGAAGGCGGTCCGAGTGGCATTGAACGGCTACGCGCTCGAGCAGATCACCGACAACAAGGTCAATGCGGTCCCGCAGCCAGATTCGGGCGGGCGGGTGATCGCCTTGGGACCCGGAATGGAGCTACACCCGGCGAAAAGCTTCTGGATTTACCTCAACAGCTATTTTGAAATGGACGTCCGAAACAGGTCACAGGGAATGACCTACGTTCTTCGGCTGTCGAAGACATTTTGACCCATCGACCGGGATCGCGCGGCTCTCCGCCCCGTGCACCTCAGTGCAATCCCACCTGCCCGCGCACCGAGTCGATCAACTTGCCCGAATCGTACCCGACGCCGTCCTTGAACACGATCTCCACCTTTTCGATGTCGTTGATGTCGGCGGCAGGATTACCATGGATCACGGCCAGATCGGCGGACTTGCCCGCCGCAACCGTCCCGATGCTGTCCGATTCACCGAGGAATCGCGCGCCGTTCGCGGTCGAGATCTGGATAGCTTCGACGGGCGTGAATCCCGCCTCCACGAGCAACTCCACCTCGCGTTGATCTCCAAAGCCCGGCAGCACGCCGCCGTAGCCGGTGGGATCCTCGCCAGCCAGCAGGAGCCCGCCGGCCTTGGCGAACTCGTGCTCAAACTGCATTTCCTTCTTCAGGAGCACGGCTGGATTCGAGGTGGCGGCGTCAAAGCCGCTCCGGCGCGCGCGCGTGGCGAGATAATCCGAGCGCAACTCGGGCGCGAGCGCGTCCAGCACCCGATCTTCAAGCGGCGGGCGCGGACCGACGAAGGTCTCGAAGACCGGCAGCGTCGAAGTAACAGCCACGTGATGTGCCACCAGGTCGTGGATCATCTCCTGCGCCGGTTGACTCTCCAGGTCGAGTTCGGCGAGGGCCTTGTCGGTCTGCCGTCCGGGCGGGCAGACATCGGGCGCCTTGCCGGGGTCGAATTCCGTATCCTCCTCCAGGCCGTGCTCGAGATCGTCGATGCCGAGCGCCGCGGCCTCGCGGAATCCGATGGAGCAAAGATGTCCGGTCACCTTCAGACCGCGCTTGTGCGCCGCGTCGATGGCGGCGGAAAGCTCGGCGCGCGTGATGTGCATATACGCCTTGAACGACGTGGCGCCTTCGTCCGCCCAATAGTCCACCGTCTTGCGCGCGTCGTCAGGCCCGGTAAGTTCGTGCATGTTGGGCGTGTAGGCGCCCGTACCTTCAAGGTAGGGTCCGGTGACGTGGATCTTGGGACCAGGCGCGACGCCGGAATCGATCAGCTTTTTCACGGCAATATCCGTGTAAGGCTCGATCGACCCCGTGGTGCGCAGGCTGGTTACGCCGCCGGCGAGGTAAAGGCGCGGTCCGGTGTAGGCAAGCTCGGTATACACCGGCGGAACGCCGCGTCCGGTGCCGGGCGAGGGATAGAACATGTGGTCGTGCATGCCCACAAGACCCGGTATGACCGTGTAGCCCGTCAGATCGAGCACCGTGGCCCCTGCGGGCGCCGGAGTACTCGCGAAGCTGCCGAGAGTGCGGATGCGTCCGCTTTCGAGGATCACCGTCTGATCGTCAACGGGCGCGGCCCCGGTGCCGTCAATCACGCGCACATGCTCGAGCGCGATGACCGGTGCGTTTACCTTCACGAAGCTCTTCACCACGTCCGACATCGGGGCCTGCGCGAACAGATTGCTGGAAGCGATCAAACTGAAAGCGATCGAAACGGCGGCCACAAGCTGCTTCCTCACAAGAGTCTCCTCTCCTATGACAGGCGCCGGGCGGCGCCAAATCGACCCGGAATCGTATCACGAGACGCTTAAAAAGGACGCGAGCAGAGCGGGGTGATCACCTGCCGGGAGCCCACTACCAGGCCGCGGGCCACGCTTGACTTTCGCTCAGGTTGGTACCATATTAGAAATATCAGCTCAATAAGCGACACGCGATCCGACCCCGGCCCGCTCGATTGCCGCTGTTTCGAGGTTGAGTGCCGGTGTCGTTTGACGGAGAGCGTCCTAAGGTCGAATGGCACCATTACTTCGAGGTGCCGTATGGCCTTGCGATTCACGTCCGTTACTCCCAAATCTTTGGCCGCGCGCCGGGCGAACGCCCTCAAATCCACCGGACCGCGCACCCGTCGCGGCAAGGCCCGTGTCAGCCTGAATGCTCTGAAGCACGGCCGGTATGCTGTCCTGGTGGCACGCTCCTCGCGGCTGCGGACTCAGCTTCTCGAAGCCGGTCAGACGGGGTGGGAAGCCCTTTACGGGGCCGTCCGATCCCG
>JASHQD010000250.1 GCA_030037755.1 Terriglobia bacterium | reverse complement strand
CGCGGCACCCATAACTCTTCCTGTTGCTCTTGATCCTTCCGTCGTCCCATCGCCATGGCTGCATTCTACACGCATCGCTTCCCAATTCAGCCCCGCGTCACTAGGAAAATTCACTGTCTCGCCAGTTTTTACCACGGGCTGCTAGCCGCTAGCCACTAAACTGTCCCTGGAGTGTGTTTCCACGATTCGGGCGGGTGGAGTAAGAGACTCCATCCGCCCTTTCTTGTTTCTCGGGGTGACTCCGGTGTATGGGGTGGAACTCCCGGGCAGGTTTGGTTTGGTCTGAGTCGCTTTTGCCCAGTTTCATTGATTCTGAAGGCTCGTTGGCTTGGCCTTCGGAAGATTTCAGGATCTTTTTTGAATGTTTTCGCACCCACCGTGCCCGCCTGGTCTCGCAGTCCCTCTCTGATAGCCAGGCAACGAGCAAATCTATCCTCCTTCCCGGGCTCGTCCAGCCGCAACGCTCCCAACAAAGCGATGATCACTCGCCACTTGTGACCCGTGATAGCCTGTTTCTGCCATGAGCCACGCGATGCCGCTTCGACTCTCGGTCTCCCAAGGACGATGGGACCAGGCGGCCGATATCCTTCAGCGCCTCGATCCTGCGGTGGCGGCTGATGCATTCATGAGCCTGCCATTTGAAGATCAACAGAACCTCTTCGGAAAGCTGCCCGTGCCGATGGCTGCGACTCTGGCCGGTGATCTGCCCTATTACCAGACCTACGTGCTGCTGCATTCGCGGCCAACTGCAGACCTGATTGCCATCGTCGACGCGATGAATCCCGACGATCGCGTGCAGTTCTTCGATCAGCTTCCACAGGAAACCTGGCAGCAGCTCATGGACGAACTCTCGGAGAGTCCGGCAGCGGCGGCCGAACGGGACCGCACAAAGGCGATTGAAGTGGCTCCTCCGGTGGTGGCGCCGCCGGTGCATGAAGAGCCGATCATCCAGGCTCGGGCGATCGAGAAGTCATTCGAGCGCGAAGGCAGCGGATCGGTCCAAGTCATTGCCGCGACCGATCTCCAAATCGAACCCGGAGTCATTGTGGCGCTGCTGGGCGCGTCCGGCTCCGGCAAGTCTACCCTGCTGCGCATCCTCGCGGGACTTACGCCGCCGACCGGCGGAGAGGTGCTCTGGCACGGGCGCCCGATACGCGAATGCCGTCCAAATGCCGCTATTGTCTTTCAAAGCTTCGCCTTGTTCCCGTGGCTCACCGTTCTTGAGAACGTCGAAGCACCTCTGGAAGCTCGAGCCCTGAAAGCCATCGACCGGCACCGGCGCGCTCTGCGTGCTCTGCACTCCGTCGGACTCAAGGGCTTCGAGAACGCCTATCCCAAGGAGCTTTCCGGAGGCATGAAACAGCGCGCCGGATTCGCCCGTGCTTTGGCTGTCGAGCCCGAGGTGCTATTCATGGATGAGCCTTTCTCGGCTCTCGACGTGCTCACGGCCGAAGCACTGCGCGGTGAACTGCTGGAATTGTGGCTGGGAAACAAGATCCCCACACGAAGCATCTTTATTGTCACGCATAACATCGAGGAAGCCGTGATGCTGGCCGACCGGATTATCGTACTCGGCCGCAACCCGGCAAGAATCCGCGCGGACTTCCGGGTGCCGCTCACTCATCCGCGCGAGCACAATTCGCCCGAATTTCTCCTTTACGTCGACTACATTTACAAGCTCATGACGCAGCCTGATCGCCAGGCGGGCCTGCCCTCGGCGGCTCCGGCAGCCAAAACGGCATATCTGGCATTGCCGAACGTCCACCCCGCCGCGACTGCGGGCCTGCTGGAGCTGTTGAACGATCGAGGCGGTAAGGACGATCTCTACCACATTGCCGACGAGCTGCAGATGGGCGTGGACAACCTGTTGCCGCTGGTGGAATCCGCCACCGTGCTGGGGTTCGCGCGCGCCGATCGCGGCGATCTGGAACTGACGCCCACGGGCAAAGCATTCGCCGAAGCTGACATCGGCACCCGGAAGCGGCTTTTCCGCGAAGCGGCGCTCGCCAATGTGCCCCTGCTGAAGCAAATCCAGAATACTCTGGCGGCGAAGTCAGATCGCAGCATGCCACTCGAGTTCTTCCGCGACATTCTGCGCGAGCATTTCTCCGAAGCCGAGGCGCAACGCCAGATCGAAACGATCCTCAACTGGGGCCCTTATGGCGATCTGTTTACTTACGATTCCGAAACCGAGCGGCTGACACTCCACCAGCCGGCCACAACGGCCGAGGAGACCGAAAGCGTGACGCAAGCGACGAGTGACGAATGAGTTGTCGGTTGACGGTTGACGGTCGTCGGTCGTGGGTGGTCGACTGTTGATCGTCGATGGTAGATCGTCGTTCGTAGGTCGTGGATACTGGGTCGTGGATCGCGGGTTGTCGACTCATATTCAGCGATTAGGTCCACGAACTACGATCTACGACCTACGAACTATATCCGGCAACCGACAACCGACGACCGACGACCGACAACCAACAATCGAGAAGAGAACCGTTTCGTGCCAAACGCAAGAACCTCAGCGCTCAATAGCTCCGGGAAC
>JASHQD010000249.1 GCA_030037755.1 Terriglobia bacterium | reverse complement strand
AGGGTCGTGAAACCCGGCGGCCGGCTCATCATCATCGCCGAGATTTATAAGGGAGCGAACACGGCAATTGCCAGGCTTGCCGAGAAACACTCCGACCGGATAACGATGGCGCTTCTGACGGTCGACGAGCATCGCGAACTCTTCATAAACGCCGGTTATTCCGACGTTGAGATTGTCGAGGAACGTGAAAGGGGATGGATTTGCGGCACGGGCAGAAAACCTGCCGCTCCGCATCCCGATTCTTTGTGAAAGGCGATAGGCTACGCAGCTAAGGTATCACCTGGAACACCGTACCTTGATTGTAGGTGCCACCAAAGCCGGTGGTGCCGAACAGCACGTCCTGCTGGTTGATGATCGCGCCGCTGTACGGCGCGTAGCCGTCGCTGCCCGAAAAGTTGAAGAGCACACTTTCGCCGCCCGCGTAAGGGATCTCAAAGACCACGCCGTCGTTCGATGTGCCGCCGGAAAAGGTGGTGCCGTACAGATTGCCCTGTGAGTCCATGGCCAGGCCGGCGTTGGGATCATATCCGTCAGAGCCGGAGAACGTGTGGAGTTCCGTCATCACGCCGGCCGTGGTGATCCGGAAAACAGTGCCGCCGCTCAAGTGTTCGCCGGACGACGTGGTGCCGTAAAGATTTCCCTCGCTATCGGCGATCAGGCTGCCTTTGGGATGTCCGCCATCGCTCTCCCCGAGGAACGTGTGCAGCACGGATTCAGTCCCTTGTGGGGTCACCTTGAACACCACTCCGTAGCTGATGAAGCCGCCGTCGTACATGGTGGTGCCGTAGAGATTGCCTTGAGAATCGCGATACGGCGCGGCATCGAACGGCTCGCCCCCGTCCGATCCACCTGTGAATGCATAAAGGGCCTTTACGCCATGGCCCGGCGTGAACTCGAACACCGTGCCCTGGCCGAATGCGCCACCCTTGTTTGTGGTGCCGTAAAAGTTCCCTTGCGCATCCGAGATCACGCCGTTCGGATAGGCACCGTCGCTCTTGCCGGTGAAGCTATAGAGGACCGTGAACACTCCGGTTTGAGTCAGCCTGAAGATCGAGCCGTTGCCGGAGGCTCCGCCGGTCTGATCCACCCCGTACAGGTTGCCGTGGGTGTCGAGCACCAGTTTGCCGGTCGTAAAGAGTCTCTGCTGTCCGTCGGTGAACTTGTAGAGCACGGTCAGCGTACCGGTTGGCGTGAGCTTGAAGATGGAGCCGACGCCCGGGTAGTTTCCCACGGTCGAGCCATACAGGTTGCCGGCGCTGTCGAGCGTGAGCCGCGGCCCTGGCAGAGATCCGTCGGTGCCGGTGAAGCTGTGCAGTACCGTTTCAGTTTGAGCAAAGAGCGGTTGGGTAGCAGTCAGCGCAAGAGCAGTGACGCCGGCCAACGCCAGCATGAGGCTCTGCAGCATGCTGAGGCGTCGCGACGAGCGCCTGAGACCAGCAGAAAGCTTACGTCGTCTCCGATTCGAGTTTCCCATGTACACCAGCTTTCCTGCCGCAAGGATCCCGGGCCGCGCGACTTGTGGTTCGGTGCGCCACAGACTATTCTTAGCGCCAAAGCGACTCGCGATTGTCACGAAAGTGTAAACATTTAGCAGAGTTGAATCGGTTTCTCGCCATGACGACCCGTACGATCCAAATCGCTCGACGATCGCTGCGCCCGCACCTGTTGTCGAGTATACTCGGCAGCCGGAGTACTGGGTTCCGGATCTGACGAGGGCAGCAGGGAGGTTACCTATGTCTGAGACGGCTGCCGTTCAGAATCGCGCGATGAGTTCCTCTCACCCAAGAGCGGCGCCCGTTTTCCTCGCCTTCCTCGCCATGGGCTTTGGCGACGCTACCGGACCCTTCGTCGGCCTCGCCCGGCAGCAGTTCAATCTCTCGAACTTCACCGCGCAATTGATCGCTCTCACGGGATTCATCATGTTCGGCGTACTTTCTGTGCCGATGGGCGTCTACCAGGACAGGAAGAGCAAGAAGTTCGTGCTGATTCTCGGTCTTGCCATCATGCTGGGCGGCGTGCTGATTCCGACGCTGTTCGGCCTGGCCGATTTCCCCGTGCTGCTACTCACCGTATTGCTGCTGGGCGCGGGCGCAGCCGTGCTGCAGGTAGCGGGAAATCCACTGGTGCGCGATGTCTCTCAAGAAGGCAACTACTCGCGCAACCTGTCGCTGGCACAATTCGTCAAAGCGATCGGATCGCTCTCGGGTCCGCTGATACCGGTGATCGCCGCGCAAGCGTTCGGACTGAGCTGGCACGTGGTGTTTCCGGTGTTCAGCATCGCGATTGCGATTACCCTGATCTCAGCAACCGCGCTGAAGGTGCGCGCTGCTCCGCCGGGCGCTGAGTCCGCCACGCTGCGATCCTGCCTGGCATTGCTCAAGGACAGCTACATCGGCATGATGGTTCTCGGGATCTTCGTTTACGTGGGAGCGGAGGTCTGCCTCAGCTCCGGGATTCCGCTCTATCTCAAAGACCGTTTCGGCGTGGATATCGCGCGCATCGGGTTGCTGGGCACAGGCCTGTTTTTCGCGGCGCTCACCATCGGACGATTCTCGGGAAGCGTGGTGCTTAGTTGGATTAAGCCCAAACCGTTCTTTGTGAGCACGTGCCTGCTTTCCATTGCCGGTCTTGCGGGATTGCTCGTCCCTTCGGAGCGCATCGCTGTCGTGGGCTTCTTCCTTGCAGGGCTCGGCTTCGCGAATATCTTTCCGCTCATCTTTTCCATCACCGTGGACTCACTGCCTGAGCAGGCGAACGCGCTTTCGGGTCTCATGGTCACGGCAATTGTCGGCGGCGCGTTTCTGCCTCTGCTGATGGGCAAGGTCGCGGACGCCCTTCACTCCACGCAGGCAGGATTCGTGGTGCCGCTCGCGGCGATTCTGTTCATCACCTGGACAGCTATCGTGAATCTGCGGCGCCAGACGTCCCCTGCCCCATAACCTCATGACCGCATCAACCCATCTGGTCGAAAACGCCGCCGCAACCAAAATCCGAAGCGACGATCATCGCATCGTGATGACGCTCGACGCCGGCGGCACCGGGCTGAAGTTCTCGGCTATCCGCGCTAATCGGCCGATTGCGGGCTCACTGACGCTTCCCACCGAAGCGGACAATCTCGAACGGTGCCTGGGCAACATCGTCGAAGGCTTTCGGCGAATCAAGGACCAATTGCCTGAGCCGCCCGTAGCCATCAGCTTTGCATTTCCCGGACCGGCAGATTATCCCGCCGGAATCATCAGCAACATCGGGAATCTGCCCGCGTTCCGCGGCGGCGTGGCGCTCGGTCCGATGCTCGAGGATCGCTTCGGCATTCCGGTGTTCATCAACAATGACGGCGACCTCTTCGTGTATGGCGAGGCCATCGGCGGATTCCTGCCTTACGTGAACGGGTTGCTTGATAGCGCGGGCAGCCCGAAGCGCTACGGAAACTTGTTCGGCATCACGCTCGGCACCGGACTTGGCGGCGGCATCGTGCGCAACGGTGAACTGTTCCTCGGCGACAATTCCGCGGCAGGCGAAGTGTGGCTGCTGCGCGATAAACTGGATCCGTCGGTGAACGCCGAGGAAGGGGCGTCGATCCGCGCGGTGCGGCGCGCGTACGCAAGCGAGTGCGGTATTCCGGTCGAGCAGGCGCCGGAGCCGCGGATGATCTACGAGATCGGCATGGGATTGGCCGAAGGGAATCGCGCCGCGGCCATCGAGGCGTTTCGACGCATGGGCGAAGTGGCCGGCGACGTGATCGCGCAGGCAACGACGCTCGTCGACGGGTTGACCGTGATCGGCGGCGGTATCGCGGGCGCGCATCCACTGTTCCTGCCCGCGCTCGTCGCCGCCATGAATGATACGTATGCGGGCACGAACGGAATGCGTCGACTGATTCCGCGGGCGTTCAATCTCGAAGATGATGCCGAGCGCGATGTGTTTCTGCGCGGCGAGGCGACGGAGATCACGGTTCCAGGCTCGACGCGCAAAGTCCGATACGATCCGCTGCAGCGCACGGGCGTCGGGCTCTCGCGGCTCGGCACGAGCGAAGCGGTCGCGATCGGCGCGTACGCGTTCGCGCTGAGGCGGCTCGACAACGAAGCGAGGCAGACCGAACATCAAACTCCTCGGTGATGACTCGCCCAAGGCTTTCAGCACAGAGCCCACTGAGGCTCCGGGATTTCTGGGTTGGAGGTCTGTCACCAGAGAGAGCACGGAGCCAGACGAAGGAACGATTCCCATGACCTCTTCATTTACCGTTCGCGATCTCGCCAAGATGATCGACCATTCTCTCTTGCATCCGACGATGACCGATACGGACATCGCCGCCGGCTGCCGGCTCGCGCGCGAGTACGATGTGGCCACGGCGTGCGTGAAGCCGTACGCCATCGAACTCGCGAAGGAGATTCTCGCGGGCTCCGACGTCGGCGTCTGCCCGGTGATCGCGTTCCCGCATGGCAACAGCACGACCGCGGTCAAGCTTCACGAGGCTGAAACCGCTGCCATCGCAGGCGGCGTGGAGATCGACGCGGTCATCAACATCGGCAAGGCGCTGGGCGGCGACTGGGATTACGTGCGCCACGAAATCCGTGAGATCAACCAGGCCGTGACCGCTCATGGCGCGATCCTCAAAGTGATCTTCGAGAACGACTACTTGCAGGACGACCACATCATTAGGCTATGCGAGATCTGCTCGGAAGCCGGCGCCGCCTTCGTCAAGACCTCGACGGGTTACGGTTTCGTGAAACAGCCCGACGGCTCGTACAACTACAAGGGCGCGACGGACCATCATCTGCGCTTGATGCGCGAGCATTCGGCGCCTCAGATCCGGATCAAGGCCGCAGGCGGCGTGCGCACGCTTGACGATCTGCTTCGCGTCCGCTCCCTTGGCGTGACGCGAATCGGAGCGACAGCGACGAAAGCGATGCTCGATGACGCGAAGAAGCGGTTCGCAGCGGGAGAGCTTCAGACTGTAGCGGCGGTGTCCTCACCGCCGCGCCCAGATCGTTAGTTGACCCCACGGCGGTGAGGACACCGCCGCTACAGACTCATCACGCCGGTTGGAGCGCGCCGGAGCGGCGCAACGCCTCGGTCAGTTCTTCGGCCGTGCGAGCCGGAGGCTGGCAAGCGGTCCCGGTACAAACCAGCGCCACAGGGTTGCCGTCAAGGGTCAAGTTAGGCAGCGTCGCCGCCAGCCCCGCTGGAAGAGAAACGCTCTTGAGCGCTTCAGGGCTGAACGCCAGCACGCGTTTGCCCGCGACGGGAGCGTTCTGGGCAGCACGCCACAGCGCTTCGCGGCGCGAGTCGCGCGGCACGCCCAGAATCACGATCTCCACCGACCCCCGCAGATGATTCGCAAGCGCCAGTCCGTAGGCCGCGGCGAACAACCCATACTCGCCGGCTTTGGCCGCGAATAGATCGAGCGTACGCCCGGCCTTCTCGCGGAAATCGGCGCGGTCGGCAAGATAGGCCAGGCGATCGAGCACCATGACGGCGACGGAATTCCCGGCCGGCGTCGGCGAATCCTGCAGAGCTTTGCGCTGCACGGTCAGCGAACCGAGGCGATCCGCGGCGTCAATAGCCACATCGAAGAATCCGCCTCCCGCTTCATCCCCAAAGCGCTTCACTGTCAGTTGGCCGAGCGCCAGCGCGGGATCGAAGTAGCGCTGCTCGCCCGTGACCTCGAACGCGTCGAGCAATGCCGACGCCATCAGCACCTGATCGTCGAGGAGGTCGAAGTTGGAGGCGCCGAGATCACCTTCTCCCGCAACCTCCGCCAGCACGTGCGCCACACCTCGCTCGGGATCCCACGCCTTCTCGAGAAACAGGTCGAGCGAGGCCAGCGCGCGGTCGCGCGCCCCCTCGATTCCGAACGCCTTCCAGGCTTCGAGCAGCGCGGACGCCATCATGGCGTTCCAGCCCGCGTACAAAGTGGGATCGATGAACGGGGTCGGGCGTAGCGAACGAGCGGCGAGCATCTTGGCTTTCGCGCGAACGAGAATCTGGCCGGCTTCGGCGGCCGTGATGTTCATCCGGGCCGCGATGGCTTCGAGCGGCTGATCGATGAAGAGGACGTTCTTGGCGGGGTTGTGGTGCATCTCGCCCGTGGCGCCGATGTCATAGCGCAGCGCGGCTACGCGCGCTTCCTGCTCGTCGAGAACCGCGCGGAGTTCATCCAGCGTCCAGGTGAAATAATCGCCGTCGTCGTCGAGGCTGACGTCGGCGTCCTGGCTGGCATAGAAGCCGGCGCCAGGCCGCGAGAGCGTGTTTTCAACAAACGCGAGGATTCCCAACGCGATCTCGCGAAAGAATTCCTGATGCGTGAGCTGCCAGGCGTGCACGTAATTCAGCAGCAGGCCGGAATTGTCATACGACATCTTCTCGAAATGCGGCACGCCCCAGTGCTCGTCCACCGAGTAGCGGTGAAAGCCCTCGCCGATCTGGTCGTAAACGCCGCCGCGGCCCATCGCCTGCAGCGTTGTAGTCACGATGTCGAGCAGGCGGCGCTCGCCACGCTCCTGGTACTGGTCGAGCAGCAATTCCACGGCGTAGGGATGCGGGAATTTGGGCGCTTGACCGAAGCCGCCATGCCTGGGATCGTAAACTTCCTCGATGCTGCTCACAATCGACTGCAACACCTCGCGTCCGGCGTGGCCCGCTGCCTGGTAGACCTCGACCTTGTCCAGGGCCTGCGCGATCTGATCGGCGCTGGTGTGAATCTCAGTGCGATGTGTGCGGTAGTTCTGCGCGATCGTCTCGAGGATGCGCTTCATGCCCGGACGGCCGTAGCGATCATCCGGCGGAAAGTAGGTGCCGCCGAAGAAGGGCTTCCCCTCCGGCGTGAGGATGGCAGTCAGGGGCCAGCCGCCTTGTCCGGTGAGCGCGCTGACGGCCATCTGATAGCGCGCGTCGATGTCCGGACGCTCGTCGCGGTCGACCTTCACGGCGATGTAGTTTTGGTTGATGACGCGGGCGATCTCGGCGTTCTCGTAGCTTTCGCGATCGATGACGTGGCACCAGTGGCACCAGACGGCGCCGATGTCGAGCAGGATCGGCTTGTCCTCGCGGCGCGCGCGATCAAACGCCGGATCGCCCCATTCCTGCCAGGCGACGGGCTGGTGCGCAGCGCTGCGGAGATACGGGCTGGCCGCTGCGGCGAGACTGTTCGGCGTTGGGCTGGCGTCACTCATCGCGGGTGGTCCGGATTTAAGAGACCGCGTAGAGCCGATCTTCAGGCCGGCAGGTGCTTCGGGCTCGCATGTGCTTCGGGCCGGCATGTTCCAGCCTGAAGGCTGGCGCCACGTGGAACTGAATTCCGTCAATTACGAATTCCAAATTCCAAATTCCGGAAACAACAATCAGTCGCCAATCGACAGTCGGCAATCGACAATCGGCAATCAATGGACCCGCCCACGCCCAGGCGGCGGATTATCAGGCGTCTCGTCTTCTTCGTCGTCCAGCGGCTTGCGTCCGGCGAAGCCCTCGTCCATCCCGTGCCAGTATCCGATGCGCTCTTCGCCCAGCTTCCAGCACAAATAGACCTCGCGCCCGCCCAGCATGGCGGGAAAATCGACCAGGCCTTCGTCGAGGTCCTTGAGAACGCAGCCGGTTTCCTGGATGCGATTAATCACCTCGCGAATCTTTTCATTCGTCTGATCGCGCTGTTGGCGTTTTTCGGAGAGTTCCTTGTACGGCGGAATCCACCCGCCCAGGATCATGATCTTGGCGGCCGCCTGGGCCAACTCGCGGTCGAGAGTGTCGATTCTCTCCTTCTGCTCGCGCGCCTCCGAGAGGGCGTTCGAGATCATCGGGAGCAGCGCTTCCGCCTCATCGCGATCGAAGTAATGTTCCGACATTCCTCAATACCTGCTTGACCGCCCGGCTTTTTAGAAGTGGCAAGTGGCGAGTGGCAAGACACAACCGGCCGGTTCTTGCTAGTCGTCACTTGCTGCTTGCCACACCCCGGCGGTTTTTGTCACTTGCCACTTGTCACTTGCCACTTCCATCAGCCCCCGCGCGTGTGCATCTCCAGGTGGACGTCGCGCCGCAAATCGTCGATTTGAAACAGCGGACCGCGTGCGCGCAGCGTCTTGCGTTCTTCGGCGCCACGGTCGCGGCGCGTCGTCCAGCGTTCGGTGATCAGGGCGCGCAATTCGTCAGATGACGCCCCGGCGCGCAGCGGGTGCTTCAAGTCAAGCCCCCGATGCGCGTACAGGCACAGCAGAAACAGCCCGTCCGGCGTCAGGCGCGCGCGATCGCACTGCGCGCAGAACGGCGCGGTGGTCGACGAAATAATCCCGAAGGTGGTTCCTTCCGCCAGGCGGAATCGATCGGCAGGCGCTGCGCCTTGCGCCTCCAGATTCAAGGGCTCGATGGCGCCGAACCGGTCGCGCAGACGATCCAGAATCTCGGCGCGCGCGACCACCTGGCTCGCGGACCAGTGCGTGGCCCCGCCTACGTCCATGTACTCGATGAAGCGAACCTCCGCGCCAACGGTCCGGCCGAAGCTGATCATGTCCGCGAGTTCGTCTTCATTGAAGCCGCGGATCACCACGCTGTTGATCTTCAGCCCCTCGAACCCGGCGTCGCGGGCAGCCCGAATCCCCGCAAGCACATCTTCCAAAGCGCCGTACCTCGCCAGAGCGCGAAAGCGATCCGCACGCAGCGTGTCGAGGCTGACGGTGATTCGATCGAGACCAGCCTGCCGCAGATCGCGTGCCTGGGCCGCAAGCAGCAACCCGTTGGTGGTCAGCGCCAGATCGCGCAAGCCGGAGGCCGGTGCGCCTGCACTACCATTGCCCGACATCATCTCTTGCTGTGGTCGCAGAGAGCTGTCGAGCATGGCGACGAGTTGGGGCAGATCGCGCCGTAGCAGCGGCTCGCCGCCCGTCAGACGGAGCTTATCGACGCCGAGGCTGATGAAGATCCGAGCCAGCGTCACCAATTCCTCGAATCTCAGGATTTCAGCGCGCTCGATCCACTTGTATTCCTCCTCGGGCATGCAATACTGACAGCGCAGATTGCAGCGGTCCGTCACCGACAGCCGCAGGCTGCGCAAGCCACGCCCGAAGGAGTCGACCAGAGGCGAGTTGGAGCCGTTGCGCATCGGTGATGTGGCGCGGAGCCTGCTCATGGCCCTCGCAATTCCCATGACAAGCTGCAATGAGCCGCTGATCCGCCTACTTCCAAGCTAACGGCGCGCCGGGTCCGGAGTCAACGGCTGTAGCGTCTGACGAGGCGTTTCGGTGGACGCTTGAGTGTCCGAGCGACCGGGTTCTCTGGTGGCCACGAAAACGTGTGCATGAACTAAGCTGTTGCGTTTGGCACCGGCTTTTTCTCAGCTTCGTTTAGGTTCGTTTCAGCTTCGTTTTTCAGTGCACTGACAGTGCCGCCCGATTTCGAGCCTAGCACCAAAAAATTGGGACAGTGGGGAATAGTGAGACAAGTGAGAAACTTTATTTGCCGTTTGTTTACATAATGTTAGAAGCAAAAGAGTAAAACTACGCGCCCGGGGACAGGCGCGCTACAGCGGGCGCGCTACACGGTCGTCTGATTCGCGATCGACAACGCCGCGAAGATCGCCCCATAAAGCTGAGCGCGATCCCCTAGCGCGCTCAATCGCACGGGCGGCGCGATGTCAGGATGAATGCGTTTCAGAACACGCTCCACTGTCTCCAGCATGAATTCCGGCGCCCCCCGCGTCAGGCCGCCGCCCAGAACGATCAGGTCCGGATCGAGCACCGATACCAGGTCGGCGACGCCGGCGCCGAGAATGGTGAAAGCGCGCTCCAGGACTGCCTTCGCGCGCTCGTCGCCTTGGCGGAAGGTCTCGAAAACAAATTGAGCGTCGCGCCTCGAGACCAGACTGGCGTAGCCTCGTCGCGACCGGCCACCCAGCGCCCGCCGCCCCGCCGCTGCGATTCCGAGACCCGCGACATGCGCTTCGAAATATCCCGTATCGCCAAAATCGTCGTTCCAGCGGCGCCAGTCCACGTTGAAGCGATAAAGTTCGCCGGCATTGCCCGTCCGGCCATGGCAGAGCTGCCCGTTCACGACCACGCCCGAGCCGATCCCAGTGCCCAGGGCCACAAAGACGAAGTTGGCGACCCTGCGCGCGACACCCTTCCACTGTTCGCCGAGAGCCGCCATGTTGGCGTCGTTGTCGACGATCACCGGAACTCCAAAGGCGGACTTTATTGCCCCCGCCAGATCGATATTCCGCCAGCCCGGTAAATTGTTCGCCAGCGCCACGCGCCCGGTGCGAGGATCGACGGCACTGGGAACCCCGAACGCGATCGCCCGCAGTCGCGGGCTCGATAACGCGCGCACAGAACGGCTTCGATCACCGGCTGCCAGGGCATCGATCCCGGCCTTCATCTGGGCGATCACGCCCTCGGGGCCACCCTCGGGACGCACATGTTCTGCGTGAGTCTTTCCCAGCCGGCCAGTGAGGTCCGCGCGCGCGAAACGGAGGTTGCTCGCGCCCATGTCGACGGCCGCGACCCAGTCGTGCTTGCGAGCCGGCGCCGCACGGCCAGTGGCTGAATTCCGAGGTTTCCGTATATCGCTCAAGGCAGGCAAGCACAGTAACACCAGACGAGTCCGCTGTCACCATGCAGTTCGAAGTTCGGAGTTCGAACTCACCAGTCGTTTTGTGCGCGCGCGAATCCGTGACAGAATACGCCTGAACTCTACATTGAGGTTCCATATGCGAGATTTCAACAGCTTGTCCGAGCAGGAGATTCTGGCTCTCGCAATCTCTCTGGAGGAAGAAGACGAACGCATCTACGCGGACTTCGCCGAAGGATTGCGACAGGATTTTCCCGCCACGTCTGCCGTCCTCGACGGCATGCGCGAGGAGGAATCCGGCCACCGGCGGCGCCTGATCGAACTTTACCAGAAGAGATTCGGCGAGCACATTCCGCTCATCCGCCGCCAGGACGTGAAGGGCTTCGTGCAGCGCCAGCCGGTATGGCTGATCAAGCCACTGGGGCTTGACAAGCTCCGCAAACAGGCGAGCGCCATCGAAGTCGAGACGCGCCACTTCTACGAAACGGCTTCGGCCCGCGCGCAGGACGCAAGCGTCCGCCAACTTCTCGACGATCTGGCACAGGAGGAGCGCTATCACGCGCTGCGCGCGCAGGAACTGGGCGAGGAAAAGCTCACCGCGGAGAGCAAGAGTGAAGAGGAACAGGCCAAGCGCCGGCTGTTCGTTCTGCAGGTCGTGCAGCCCGGTTTGGCCGGCCTGATGGACGGCTCAGTTTCCACTCTGGCGCCCGTCTTCGCCGCCGCCTTCGCGACCAAGAACAGCTGGGACGCCTTCGCCGTGGGCCTTGCCGCCTCACTCGGCGCCGGCATCAGCATGGCCTTCGCCGAAGCTCTATCGGACGACGGCAGCCTGACGGGCCGCGGCCATCCGGCGCTGCGCGGATTCGTCACCGGACTCATGACCGCCGTGGGAGGGATCGGCCACACGCTGCCGTTCCTGATCTCAAACTTCCGGATCGCCATGACCGTCGCCGGTGCCGTGGTTCTGGTCGAACTGTTTACCATCGCCGGCATCCGGAATCGGTACATGGGCACTCCGGCATTTTCGGCGGCGCTGCAGGTGGTGCTTGGCGGGGTGCTGGTCTTTCTCACGGGCGTGCTGATTGGGAATGCGTGACGCGAAGGGTCCTCGGAATTCGGATTGAGGATTCTCTGCGAATCTGATAATCTGATTTTATGCGAGAGACAACGATCAGCGTTACGGAGGCCGCCCGCCATTTCGCGGATTGCGTTAACCGAGCTCACTATCAGAACGTCACCTTTGTCCTGCTGAAGAACGGTGCGCCGGTTGCCCGGCTGGTGCCGGATGGGACCAAGGTGTGCACCGGGCGGAAGCTGGCAGAAGCGTTGGCTGGAACGGACTTGCCGGAAGATGAAGCTGCCGCCTGGTATCGTGACTTGCAGATCGCCCGTAAAAGCCTCAAACCTCCGGTGAACAAATGGCGATAGTGTTGGATGCCGACGTCGTTATACGCGGCGAGAGAGGGACGTTTGACCTCCAGCGTTGGCTGGCCGCTCAACCCGATGAAGTATTTGAATTGGCTGCGGTGACGGTGGCCGAACTCTGGCATGGCGTGGAACGTGCAAACGGAGCGCACCGGGCAAAGCGCCAGCAGTATCTTCGAACCGTTCTAAACTTGTTGCCCGTAATTCCATACACAGAACAAACTGCCTACGAACACGCCCGCGTTTGGGCGGAATTGGAATCGTCAGGCAAAATGATTGGCTATTATGATCTCATCATAGCCGCAACGGCTCTGGAGCGCGGCAGTGAAGTGGCCACCTTCGACCAACGTCATTTCGCGCAAATCAAAGGATTGAAAGTCATCGAACCGAAGTAAGCCCCCGTTTGTCTCCTGAAAACGGCGCCGCGGCGCCGGCAGGCTTCGGGTGCCGCGCTACAATACCGTAATCGCGCCTGCTAAGGAGAATACTCGATGAAATCCTATCGGCAAGAGCTATGGTTTGAACTGCCGAAGCGCATGGGCTTCGTCAACATCACGCCCAGCGTCGAGGAGGCCCTCAGCAAGAGCGGCGTGCGCGAGGGCTTGTGCCTGGTGAACGCCATGCACATCACCGCCAGTGTGTTTATCAACGACGATGAGTCCGGCCTGCACCAGGATTATGAACGCTGGCTGGAGGAGCTCGCGCCGCACGAGCCGGTGTCGGGTTATCGCCACAATCGCACCGGAGAAGACAACGCGGACGCGCACTGCAAGCGCCAGATCATGGGGCGGGAAGTGGTTATCGCCATAACCGGCGGCAAGCTCGACTTCGGGCCGTGGGAGCAGGTCTTCTATGGCGAATTCGACGGGCGCCGGCGGAAGCGCGTCCTCATCAAGATCATTGGAGAATAGAGGCCGGCCCACTCATCGGGCTTCGAATCGGGGGATCGGACCCGGATACGGTTGTCCAGTCATTCGATAATCCGGTCGAGTCTCTCCGTAACTGCAATATAACCTAACCACAACATCGATGTAACCTCTTCTTAAAGAGCGTGAGCTACTCTTGGGCGCGCTGTAACGGCCACCCTGTGTGGCCGAAAATCGTCGCCACAAGGAGAACCGAGGACATGCGTAAGGCCATTGCACTCTCGCTCGCCACAGTGTGGCTTGCCGGCATGGTTTTGAGCCACGGCACACTGCGAGCTGCTGGTCTCGACAAAGCCGCAGCCAGTCAGACCGGGTCAGCCAAGACAAAGTCCCGCGCTACGGCCACCCCCATCCAGCACATTGTTGTGATCTTCAACGAGAACATCTCGTTCGATCACTATTTCGGCACCTACCCGGTCGCGAGCAATCCGCCGGGAGAGCCTCAGTTCACAGCCCTTCCGGGCACGCCGGCGGTCAATGGTCTCACGCCGGGGCTGCTGACCAACAATCCCAATTATCTGAATCAAAACAACGGGACCGGGGCCGCGAATCCGTTTCGTCTCGACCGTAGCCAGGCCCTGACCGCCGACCAGGATCACGATTACACTCCCGAGCAGCAGGCCTTCGATGCCGGGCTTATGGACCTGTTTCCCTACTCGGTGGGTTCGGCGGGTCCGCCGCCCAACGCTCCGCCGAATACCGTGCTGACCACCGGCCTGACGATGGGCTACTATGACGGCAACACCGCAACGGCGGTGTGGAATTACGCCCAGCACTTCGCGATGAGCGACAACAATTACGGCACCACGTTTGGCCCCTCTTCGCCGGGCGCGATCAATTTGATTTCGGGCCAGACCAACGGGGTGATCGCCACGATGAACGGAACCGGCGACGAGACGGACGGTGGCGACGGCTCACTGACGCTGATTGGCGACGCCGATCCCATCGGTGACACGTGCTCTTCCTCCACGCGAGACCAGGCCACCATGGGCAGCCCGAACATCGGTACGCTGCTGACCGCGGCCGGGGTTACGTGGGGCTGGTTTGCGGGCGGCTTCGACCTCAACACTGTAAACCCGAATGGCACCACGGGCTGCAACCGGAGCCACACCGGACTTACCGGAATAACGGAGAACGACTACATTCCTCATCACGCCCCGTTCCAGTACTACACGGCGACGTCCAATCCCAACCACACGCGCCCGACCTCGGTCATGACCATCGGGCACGCCGGCGATCCTGCCAACAACCAGTACGATCTGAATGACTTCTTTAACGCCGTAAAGGCGGGTAACTTCCCGCAGGTCAGCTTCCTGAAGGCCGAGGGATTCCAGGATGCTCACGCTTCATATTCAGATCCTCTCGACGAGCAGGCCTTCCTGGTCACCACGCTCAACTTTCTCCAACAGCAGGCCGATTGGAGCAACACCCTGGTGGTGATCACTTACGACGACTCCGACGGGTGGTACGACCACCAGATCGGCCCGATCATCAACCAGTCGGCCGGTTCCGCGGACGGTCTCACGGGGCCCGGCGCTTGCGGCAACGCCAACAACAGTCTGCCGGGCATCACGCCGGGCAATCTGCACGCCACCGGGCGCTGCGGTTACGGCCCGCGTCTTCCGTTGATGCTGATCTCTCCCTACGCGATTCCCAATTACGTTGGCCATCAGGTCTCGGACCAGAGCTCGATCATCCATTTCATCGAGGATAACTGGCTGGGCGGCGAACGCGTTGGTGAGGGCTCCTTCGACGCGATCTCCGGTACGATCAACTATATGTTGAACTTCAACCAGACGCCGAATCCGATTCTCCTTCTCAATGCTTCGACGGGCGAGCCGGAGTAGCTTCCGCTTCTCATCGCTTGTGGCAATTGGACGGGCATGTGCGACCGCGCATGCCCGTCATTTTTTATAATGGGCTGACCGCTGTCGACTATCGACCAGGAAAGGCAGGATGTTCGGTGCGAATTTCGCGACGGGGATTTCTGCAAAGGGGCGGGGTGCTGAGCGCGGCGCTATGGGGGCAGCGCCTTAATCCACATTCCAAGCCGGTGATTGTCCGGCCCGCGCTCGATCCCAACTCACTCGAGCCTTTC
>JASHQD010000248.1 GCA_030037755.1 Terriglobia bacterium | reverse complement strand
GATCCACCACTGTGGGCGCTGATGAGGGCGGAGCGGGACGGAGCGCGCCGGGAGAGTGGCTAGTCCGGGGGTACTGCACTTTTTGGGGGGCGGCTAACCTCAGTCGCCCTACGGGCTCCTTCGGTCAGCCGCCCCCCAAAGCAAAGCGGAACTTCCTACTTTGCTCAGAATAGGAACTTCTTACTTTGCCTTGACAGCGGCTCGATCGGGTTTCCGATCGGTTGCGTCGGCGAGGCCGTGAGCAAATTGGGACTCCACGCGATTTCCGGACAGTGCCAGGGAGCGAAAGCCTTGGCCTCATCGGCCTCAAACGGTTCCGAGGCAGACGCCCGGTTGCCCGGCTCACCTCGCGCGACGAATGCTCGCTTATCAAACCGGCCTTGGCAGCTTCGCAAGCCAGCCGCCGCACTCCGGCCGGTCGCGAAAGGAATAGTGAGTGCCAGCTGGAGATCGTTATAATCGGTACGCTATGACGCCACAAGCGATGCCCCCAGATCTAGCAAGAATCTCGACGCGCTCAGTAATGTTGTTGGTCGTTCTGTTGCCGGCAACGCATATCTTTGCCCAGAGTGCGCCCGCCTCACCGGATCGCCCATGGCATTCCACCAGGGAACAGGAAGTCCAAAGCGACGCCAAGAATCTTGATGCCTACACGTTCAGAATCGATTCAGGGAAGACCTACTCCTTACCGGAACTGATCGATTTGGCGGAAGCGCACAATCCCCAGACGCGTGTCGCCTGGGAGAGTGCCTGCGCTCAAGCCGCGGCTCTGGGCATTGCCCGGAGCGAGTTGTACCCTACATTGGCGGCGGTTGCGGTTTCCCAACTCAACCGTGACGAGGTGCTGTTCGGAACCACTTTCTTCAGCCAGACGGTCGAGGCGTCACAGGTAGGCTTTGACTTGAATTATACCGTCCTCGACTTTGGCGCACGAGCGGGCCGGATTGCTCGAGCGCGAGCAGATGTTCTCGCAGCCAACTTCGGGTTTAACGACGCGCATCGCAGCGTCATTTACCAGGTGGAGCAGGCCTACTACCAACTGTTGAATGCATCCGGTCAGGAGGGTGCCGTCCGCGCCAGCCTGTCCAACGCGCAAGCGGTACAGGAAGCCGCCGAAGCTCGCTTGAAGCAAGGGCTGGCAACGTTGCCGGACGTCCTGGAAGCGCGCAGCGCGACCGCCCAGGCCGCATATGAGTTGCAAGCGGTGCTCGGAGCGGAGGAGACTGCGCGAGGCGACCTGGCCACGGCGTTGGGAATCTCTCCCACCGTCACGATTCACATCGAGCCCCTGGAAGTATTGCCGATCCCCGAGGGGCTCGATGATAGCGTCGACCAGGCAATCCAGAAGGCGTTTCAGCAGCGCCCTGATCTTCTCGAGCGGGTTGCGGAAGTCCGTGCTGCCAATGCGGGAGTGAAGGAGGCGCACGCCGCGTTCTATCCCACTCTCAGCCTGAGCACCAGTCCCGACACACAATTGCTGTATGGATCCCAGCAGGCGCTTCCGTGGACTCACACGGCGGGTTTCTACGGCGGATTGAGCGCGACCCTGAGCTGGACTCTGTTCGATGGGGGCGCGCGAAAGAACCGCGTGGCGCAAGCGCAGGCTGATGTGCGCGGGGCACAGGCGCAAGCTGCCGCTACGCGCGACCAGGTAGCCGATCAGGTTTGGACCGCGTACTCGAATTTGCAAACGGCCTTTCGGCAGCGCCAGGCGGCCACGGCGCTCCTGGAGGCGGCAAGCCAGTCGTATGCGGCCTCCCTGGAAGCGTATAAGTATGGCGTCCGCAACCTGCTCGATGTGACCGCGGCCCAGCAAACCCTCGCGCAGGCCCGCTCCGCTGACGTGCTGGCGCGCACTCAGGTACTCGGCGCTCGAGCGGATTTGGCCTTTCGAACGGGGGAAGCAATCCAAGCCGGCGCGAGACTACCATGAACAGGACTCGATCGAAAGCAGGGATACTGCTGGCGGCGCCGCTGCTCCTTGCGAGTTGCTCGCGGGCTCCGTCCTTCGACATCCTCGGATCGTTTTTCCCGGCCTGGCTCATTTGCCTGGCCGTTGCCATTCTGCTCACGGTTCTCGCTCGCTGGCTGCTAATGCGGTTTCACATTGAGATCGCGTTCCCATTGTTGGTCTACCCGAGCCTGGCGGCATTCTTCACGTTCATGTTGTGGCTCGTGTTTTTTCACTGATAGACAGCCCAATACCCGATGGGCGTCGATGGCATTTTGTTCTACGTGGTCGCACGTTGCGAAAGTGGCGGAGACACGAGAGCGAGGCTGTGTCGCTTCGGCAGGTTGCGCATCAATGTCTCTGAGGGAAAGGAGCCGCTATGGATGGCGAAAACACCCAGACGCTGAATAGGCAGCTTGGTCGCTGGGTCAGCGGCGCCATCGTCGCAGCCGCTGTGATACTGGGACTGATCGTGCTTTATCACACCAGCCATCACCCGCGTACCGACGATGCCGAAATCTTTGCGAACTTCATCGGCATCGCGCCGCAGGTGGAAGGCCCGATCATCCGGCTCGAGGTCCGCGATAACCAGTTCGTGAAGCAGGGCGAGTTGCTGTTCGAGATTGATTCGCGGCCCTATCAGTACGCTCTCGAGCGCGCCCTTTCGGATCAAGCGGCTCTCGAAGGGCAGATCGGCGACGAGCGGCGGACCATCGCTGCACAGGTGAGCGCGGTCTCTGTTTCGCAAGCGAATATCCTGAGTTCCCAGGCTGATGTGACGCGATGGGCAGCGGCCATCGACCAGGCGCGGGCCGACGTCGCCAATGCGGAGCAAGGCGTGAACCGGGCCAAGGCGGAGTGGGATTACGCCAACAACAATCTGCATCGCGTAGAGCCGCTGCTGGCCAAGCAATTTGTCACCGTGGACCAGGTGGATAAGGCCAGAAGTCTGGAAACGGCACTGGCCGAAGCCGTGAAGCAATCGGAATCACAGCTCCGGCTCTCGCAAGCCGGACTGAAGTCGGCGGAGGCACAGTATGAACACGCGCAAGCTGTCGTCGAGCAGAGCACAGCTCAGCACCAACAGAGCCGGCATTCCGTCCTGACCCTCGAACCCCTCATCAACCAGCGCGGAGCGCGGGAGGCCGCTGTGCAGACAGCCCGCTATAACCTCGATAACTGCCGGGTCTATGCACCCTTCGACGCTCGCGTGACCAACCTCATTATCTCTCAGGGCGCTTACGCGCACGTGGGCCAGCAGATGTTCACGCTGATTGACGCCACCACCTGGTGGGCGGTGGCCAACTTCCGCGAGGGCCAACTCGAACACATTCGGCCCGGAATGCGGGCCGAGGTCTACGCGTTATCCAAGCCCGACGAGCGTTTTGGGGGCGTCGTGGAAAGCCTGGGGTTCGGTGTAACCCCGGATCCGGATCTCATCGGGAGCTGGGCTTCGCAACCCGGCAACCTCCCCGATGTGCAGCGAACACTCAACTGGGTGCACCTTGCCGCGCGCTATCCGGTTCGTGTTCGAATCGAGAACCCTCCCTCTGAGGTGTTTCGAGTGGGCGAATCGGCGGTGGTGACGATTAGCGGACGGTAGAGATGGCCACGATTTCCCAAACCTTGCCGGCATCACCCCGCCCCTGGAGATGGTTACGCGACTTTCTCCAGGACGAACTGCGGTCCCGCCCCGGAAGGGCCGCCATGACCGCGCGCATGGTTCTTGCTACGACCTTGGTCATGATCCTCGTCATGACTTTTCGCATTCCTTATGGCGCTTATGGCGCCATCTATGCGCTCACTATTTCACGCGAAAGTCCTGAGGCGACCGTAGCGGCCGTGAGGACGATCATTGTCGCCTTTGTCATCGGGCTGGCTGCCATCCTGCTCGGGGCGGTGCTCTTTGTAGGCAACCCCATGCTGCGCCTGCTTTGGGTGTTCGGCATATTGTTTACGACTTTCTACGCCATGAGCGCGATGACCAACTACGCCGCTGCCGTCCGTTTCGGCTACCTGGTGGTCATCACGATTCCCTTGTGGGATCGCCAGATCCCGGCCGAGCTGAGGGTGGAAGGAACGCTTTGGGCGGCGGCGGCGGTTGGACTGGGAAGCCTGATCACCGTCTTGCTCGAGTTGGTGTTTGCCCGGCTGGAACCAGGCGACGATATCGTTCGGCCCATCGCCGAACGATTGGTGGCTGTCGAAGCGTTACTCGGTTGTTACGTCGCCGAGCGGCCCGTGGACCGGCATACTGCGGAGGAAATTACGCTTCTGGCCACACGGGGAACATCCCGGCTAAGACGCAACCTGCGGCGCTCCAGCTTCTCCACCGGTTACCGTGAACAAATGGGGGCGCTGATCGCGCTGGTCGGCCGTCTTGTGGACCTCGCCGCCAACTTGACGGCTCTCTCCATGGAGATTCCCGAAGACGCCCGGCAACGGCTGCGGACGCTGGCGGAGAACATCGCCCGCCTCCGCGCCGGCCTGCTGGCGAGGAAGACTCCACACCCGATGGAATTCGGGGGCGATGTCCCGGCCAGCGCGCCTCTTCTGGGTGAGATGGAAAAAACCGTCTCCCTCATTGCCGACGTCCTTGAGGGTAGTCCGTCGCTGACCTTTCGCGCGTCCGCGCTGCCGCCTGATGAGTCAAAATGGCGATTCTTCGTTTCCGACGCGCTAACGAACCCGGACCACATCAAGTTTGGGCTACGGGGCTGCCTGGCAGCCGGCCTTTGTTACATCATCTACACTGGGGTTAACCGTCCCGAAATCAGTACCTCGGTGACCACCTGCCTGCTGACTGGCCTGACCACGATCGGCGCGTCCCGCCAAAAACAGGTGCTGCGTATCGGCGGCGCCCTGGTGGGCGGTCTCGTGGGGATCGGAGCGCAGATGTTCATCCTGCCTTCGATCGATTCCATCTTCGGCTTCACGCTCCTTTTCGTTCCGATCATGATTGGGGCGTCGTGGATCGCAACCTCATCACCACGCCTGTCGTACTTTGGGGTCCAGGTCGCCACCGCGTTTGACCTTATCAACCTGCTGGAATTCAAGATGCAGACCTCACTGGCCGTGGCGCGGGATCGCATCCTCGGCATCATGCTCGGTCTCGTAGTCATGTGGCTGGTGTTTGACCAGCTATGGGCCGCTCCAGCCACGGTACAGATGAGGAAAACGTTTATTTCTACCTTGCGCCTGCTGGTCCAACTCTCCGGGGAACCGCGGGCAAAAGAGCAAACAGCCGCCATCGAGCGCACCTATTCGCTGCGCGAGACGATCGATGCCAACTTCGATCGGGTGCGCGCGCTTGCCGACGGCGTGCTGTTCGAATTTGGTCCTTCCCGGCAGCAGGACCTCGCTTTGCGCGATCGCATCCGGGGCTGGCAACCACAATTACGTTCGATATTCCTGACCCGGATTGCTTTGCTGAAATACTGTCTCCGGCTCCCGGGCTTCGAACTACCAGAAGCAGTGCGCCTGGCACAGCGGGAGTTCGATAACGACGTGGCCGGGGCGCTGGAGGGCATGGCAAACCGGATCGAGGGCAACGTCCCCGGGGGGCGGGAGAAAGCAGTGGCGGGCGTTAGCCCGGCAGATCTGGAAACTTCCTTTAAACGCCTGGAGCAAACGACCGTGACCTGCTGTCCGGAATTGCCCAAAGGAGCGCTGACAGCACAGCTGCAGACGTTTCTTCCTCTGTCTCGCAGAATCGAACGCTTGACAAGCGCCTTAGACAAGGAAATCTGAAGTTAGAATTGCGGGCGCGACGACCACCACGCAATCTTCGGCGCCGTTTGGGGTAATGCGTCATTGGGAGCGCCCAACCTGTCGCGCGTAACCTGTCAAGGCAAAGTAAGAAGTTCCTATTCTGAGCAAAGTAGGAAGTTCCGCTTTGCTTTGGGGGGCGGCTGACCGAAGGAGCCCGTAGGGCGACTGAGGTTAGCCGCCCCCCAAAAAGTGCAGTACCCCCGGACTAGCCACTCTCCCGGCGCGC
>JASHQD010000247.1 GCA_030037755.1 Terriglobia bacterium | reverse complement strand
GGAAAGTCCACTTGCCGGATAAAACGGGTTACGCGCGGATGTCGTGCGCGGAGGGGGTGGCTGGTCCGAGAGCTGTCAGCACACAAGATGCCCGAATACCTGCGGTACTGCCTGCGAAAAACCCTCGGCAAGCCGAGCCTGTAAGTGATTGATGCTCGTTGAGCGGCCTTTGCGAGCGTTGCCCTGCCGGAACCACTTGATCTCGGCAACGCACCGCTGTTGGGGCAGGAGCACCCTCTGCTGAGGTGGAGGTTCTCCCAGCGTCCCGCATCTGTCTGTCGCCATTCCGGGCTTGTAGGCAGCTAACCTGAATGTCCATGGCGTTGAACGGCCGCTGGAAGAAAAGTCCTTCACGAGCGTCTAACTAATAGCTTAGAGAGAGGAACAAAGGCTCGATGCAAGGAAGGAGGGGCGTGGACAAGGAAGGGGGGATGTCCGACCAGCGAAATGTTCGCACGACGAAAGAACTCAACCCTTGCATCGAGTCTTTGCTCGCTTGGCTGTGCCCGTCTTGGCCCAGACACCGGACAAGCCACGATCCAGGGCCAAATTGCAGAATCCGGGGGCGCCCCCATTCCGGCCGCCCACATCACGGTTGCGAACACGCTTATGAGGAGCACACAGCAGATTCTGACGACTCCGTCCGGTTTTTCCCTGGCGGGCCTCCCGATCAGCGGCAGTTACGATGAGCGGTGCAAAGGAGGGATTTGCTGAGCCGGCGCGCTTTTGTCACTACAGCCAGACCTGATCAGGATGCGTCTCGGTGTGCCGCCGAAAAGGGCGCGGGCCAAGACGAACCATTGCCGAGACAGTCCCGGTAGACCCGGCAAGCAAGCGAGACTCCAAGTAGGTGTATACTACCCGGGTTTAGCCGGCGAACTCGACCGAACATACTTTCGACCGCCGCCCGGCCAATCGAAGGAAAGGAAGGTCAAGACTATGCGCGCTTTATTAAGACTTGCCATCGTTACGACCATGCTTGAACTCGGCGTGACCAGTGTATTTGCCCAACTACCGAACTGCCCGGTTCGACAATCTCCGGGAACACTGGTGCAAAACCCGCTCGCGCTCGGCAGCGTGAACGGCGTGCTGCAGGTGGATCTAGCCATGCGCAACGGCGTGGACGAGAGCGGGTTCATGCATTATTGCTACGACTATCCGCCGAACACCTCGAACTTCATCGAGGCGCCCACCCTCCGCGTCAATCCCGGAGATGAGGTGATACTCAACCTGGCCAATCGTCTCACGGCTGATCCGTCGCACACCAGTTCCATGCCCGCTATGGATGCCGGACCGGGCGTGCCCGGCACCGATTGTCAGGGGGGGATGATCACCGACACGGATACGAATATGCACTTCCATGGGCTGAGCATTCCGCCGGTGTGTCATCAGGACGACATCCTGGACACGGTAATCCATACGGGCGATCCGCCGTTCCAGTACAAGTTCCGGATTCCGGAGAACGAGCCGCCGGGGCTCTACTGGTATCACCCGCACCCGCATGGGCAGACGACCACACAAGTGGAGGGCGGCGCGGCGGGCGCGATCATTGTGGAGGGCATGGAGAAGTATCGGCCTGAGGTCAGCGGGTTGAAGGAACGTATTCTCATCCTGCGCCAGCAGTTCTACAACGCGAATTCCTGGATCGGGGGCCCTTTTCAGTTCACCCTGAATTTCCAGGACTCTGTCCCGGGTTTGTATCAGCTTCCGATAGTCGCGATGGAGCCAGGCCAAAAGGAGTTTTGGCGCTTTGTGAACGCCACTACCCAAGCATTCATACGTCTGCAGCTGCAGTATGCGAGCGTCCCTCAGCAGCTGGAACTCATCGCCCTTGACGGCGTGCCGCTCAGCGCGCCCGAAGAGGTCAACAATATCCTTCTCCCGCCCGCGGGACGAGCGGAGTTCATCGTGCCCGGGCCGGCTGCAGGTGTCAGCGGCCAGCTTTGGACGATGGGAGTGAGCACGGGCGTGAACGGCAATCCGAACCCGGCCCAGCCTATTTTCAATATCACCACCGATGAATCGGTGAGCAAAGTCGATACGCCACCTCCGGCAGCGCACCCTTTACCGGCGGTTCCTGAGCGCTTCTCGGGACTCGAAAACGCGGTTCCCACTGCACGGCGGAAGCTTTACTTTTCAGAGCTCCAGGTGACGCCGACCTTCGTGAAGTTCTTCATTACGGTCGACGGACAAAGGCCCAGGAGTTTCAATGCTCATGAGCGGCCCGCGATCGTGACCCACGTCGGAGCTGTGGAGGACTGGACGATCGAGAATCATGCCGAGGAAATGCACGCGTTTCACATCCACCAACTCCATTTCCTGGTTCTGGCCGAAGACGGCATAAAGTACGCGCACCCGGCGCTGCAGGACACCATCGCCCTGCCGCCGTGGTCGGGCAGCGGGCCATTTCCGAGCGTCACATTGCGTATGGACTTCCGCGATCCAGAAATCGCCGGGATGTTCGTGTACCACTGCCACGTCCTGGATCACGAAGACGCGGGCATGATGGCGAAAATCCTGGTGAAAGCGGCGGGCGGTGAAAACTCAAATGCTGCCGGTCAGTCGCCGAAAACAGCGGCGCTCAGAAAGAGCAAATCGCGACAATCCGGCCTGTAGCTTGTGTTGCGGGCGTAGAGCTCGCTTCTCGGCAGTTGGGCGTTCGTCGCGCCGCTGCCGAGAACTGAGCAGCAGGAGACTCGATACCATGATGATTCTCCACGACAGAAGGCGAGGCCACCGAACCGAGACAGGAGCTCCGTCGCGTAGGCTATTGCGAGAATGAGCGAGAAGCCGTAGAGAAGCATCCGGACCACTACGGCGGGCGTAGGCCATGAGCCGGGTCAAGTTCCGGCCGGGACTCCTTCGAGCCCGAATGCCGAGGTTGAGGTGGACGCCCACAATCTCCCAATCGCGACGCGACGTTTACTCGCGCAACCGCATCTCGGGCGACTGCCCGTTGCCGTCCGCGCTCCCGCCATGGCTTCACCGTGCTCCTGAACAAGGCGAAGACACGGTACGCCTGAGCTGTGCACAATGAGTTCCGTAAAGCGGGGCGCAGCAGAGGAGCGAGCGTGACTAGACTGAACCCAGATCGAGTTCATACAATCCCGCGATGGCCGCGCGACTGATTCTTTTCATTTTGTTCGTCCTGTTCCTGACCGGGTGCGACGGGCAGTGGGGCGCTAGGTCCTTCACGTATAAGTTGCATGACCCGCAGAATAACGATCAGTACGCGACCCTGCATTCGATGCCCGATGGCGCCTTGCTGATCGTCTCCAAGCGGTTCGAACAACCCAAGCAAATCTGGAATCTGCTCTGCATCACGGACTGGGACACTTCGCAACTGCGTGAGGACAAGCTGAATGTGGACGTTGGGCCGAACGAAGAAGCACTCGGCTGGGCACTTCAAGAGGATCGATATGATCGGAACGATCAGCTTTTGATGGACCCCGGCGGGAATTATCTCGTGGTCCGTTTCAGCCAGGATCCAGATTCATGGAACCTGAACCTCGATGAATCCGCAAAGTCGCCGCGGGCTGTCCTGAACATCATCGATCTCCACGGGTTCAGGCTTCTCCGCCGCGTCGCTATCACCGATCCTTTGCTGGCTGCAGGCGATATGGGTTTCACTCCCAAGGGGGCCCTCATGGTCAGCGGCCTTCACGAAAAGGGCAGCGCAACGGCCGGCGGCAACGTGACCCACACCCGTCAGTATCGGGTAGAAACCCTAACTCTTCCCGGCCTGGAGCCGGAACCGGTGTGCGATTATACGATGGTCGCCAGGACCTTCTCCACCCAGAC
>JASHQD010000246.1 GCA_030037755.1 Terriglobia bacterium | reverse complement strand
GGTCGACCTGATCGGATTCCTCAGCCTTGGCATCTTCACAGCACACGTGACCGGTAACATCGTGGTGGTCGGCGCTCTCCTCGTGCGTCATAATCGGGTGAATCCAGCGCAGATCCTCGCTATTCCTGTTTTTATATCCGCTGTCGCTGTGACATGGCTAATCGCCAAGGCGTCGGGCAGGCGCGATATCGACTTGCTGCGTCCGCTTCTGCTGATTCAGTTCCTGTTGATTACCGGCCTGTTCGTCTTCAGTATCATGACCAAACCCTCTGCCGATCCGCACGGCCTGATGGCCACGATCGCGGCGATGATCGCGGTCAGCGCGATGGGCTGCCAGTTTGCTCTTTTGCGCCTGACTCTGCCGGTCGCACCTTCGACCGCCGTCATGACGGGCAATCTCACGAACGCTGTACTGGGACTCATCGACTTGAGTTCGCCAACCCAGCCGCTGATGGAGAGTGACAGCAAGCGGCTGAGGGGCGCCCTCCATCTCCTTGTGGGCTTTTTCGTGGGCTGCGTCGCGGCCGCGGCAGCCGTCGTCTATCTGGGTGATTGGGCTTGGTCATTACCGGCTGTACTGGCCGCCCTGGGGATCGCGATAACCTGAGGCGCGTACGTTGAGCGCCGGCCGACGCGCGATCGGCAGAACCGATCGCGCATATCTAAAAGGAGGATACCCTATGAGACAGATCGTTTTCTGGCTGACCGTCGTTGCCGCAGTGGCCGGCGTTGTCGCCTCCACCACACTCACGCCTGGACGGGCCGATGAACAGCCTGCCCCGGCCTACGTGACCACAATGCCCGAAGGATACCGCGATTGGCGGTGGATTTCCTCGGCCCACGAAGCAGGCAGCCTCAACAGTCTGGGCGCCGTTTTGGGCAACGATGTGGCGATCAAGGCTTATCGCGAAGGAACGATACCCTACCCGGACGGTTCCATCATTGCCGCTTTGCACTACGTCCACGCCCCAAACGCGGAGAACAACAAGATCTTTGGCCGCCCTCAATCCTTCACTCCCGGGCCGCCCACGAATATTCAGTTCATGGTCAAGGACTCCGTCAAGTACGCCGCGACGGGCGGCTGGGGGTTCGGTCATTTCAGCGCCGACGGCAAACCTGCTAACGCTGCGTTCATGAAACCCTGCTTCCCCTGCCACGCGCAGGAGAAAGCTCACGACCTTGTCTTCACCCGTTACGCACCCTGACGCGCAGAACGGGTGAATCCGCACGAAACCTTAACCGCACCCTGGGGCGTCGAGGCAAGCGGCGCCCCGCCCGGCTGCCCCGGGTCGCGGGAATGACGATGTCGATGAGACGCCTTAAATTGGCAAATGACGCCACTATCGGGTTTCGTGATCTGGTAGGCGGCGGGCCTATTGGTTTGAGGGCGATGACTGTGGTGGGATGCCAGGAGGCTGGTCTGACTTTACCTCTTCGGTGGAGGTCACGGTAAAATTCCCGTCCGGATTCCGCACGCTAGTGGTTCTCGTCTCCTCGGTGCCCGCAGGCCCGGAGGTCACGACATCGGAAACCCTAGTCATGACTTTCAAAGCCAACCCGTCCGGATCGATCTGCTCAATCTGTTGCTCGGTTGTCGTGCGACCTGCATCGGCACCCCGCACAGTCGTAGTAACCCGCTGGACCAGATGCAACTGACCGTCGCGAGTCCGGCCGGGAACATCGAGCGAGTAGGTCTCAGCCGTCTCCACGCTCTGCCCGTGACTTTGCCTCTCATGGACGACCGTTCGTGAGACTTCCGAAAGATTACCTTCGAAGTCCGGACGCGAAGCGCTCTCTTCGGCAGTTCGATTCTCGCCGTCCTGTTTGACCGTGTTCTCCGTGACTTCGGCTAATTTAAAACCGCCCGAACCGAAGTCCGCTAACTTTGTTGTCGACGTCTTTGTAAGATCGTTGCCGCTTCGCTTCTGCTCTTCCTGCGTCTGCCAGACCGGAGCCAGGTTGCCGCTGATGCCGTCGCCGCTATCGGCGAGGTAAATCGAGGTCTCGGTCTGCTGCGACCCCGGGCCGGTGGTTCTTGTCTTGGCGACCTCGCGCTTTACAATCCGGAGGTCTCCTTCTGGAGTCGGGTTCGATGTTGTCCGAACCACTGTGGATTCCCCGTTGGACAGGTGTTTGGTCTCCTCTTCTGTCGCCTCCACCAGCTGTTTCCGCCCACTACCGTCCGGGCTGTATCTGCGCGCGGTTGAGCGGGTGGTCGTGGCGTCTTCCCGGACGGTCTCTTTCTCAATGTCATAAGAGGGTTGGTATCCGTCGGGGCCAAGCTGCTCCACGTGCTCCGTGTAAAGGGTTTTGGTGCCTGATTTGCTGTACTTCTCGGTCTTTCGCACAGGGCTGCCAGTGCCTTTCACGACCGTCGTGACAGTCCACGATTGCTCTGCGTTGTTCGCAGCGGTTTGGGCTGCTAGCGAAACCATAAAACCCGGCCAAACGATTAAGAGAGCGATCAATCGAGGCGGGAACGAAGCGGGAAAGTGTTTCATATGTTGCCCCTCATTGGACGTTTCTCCTCCAGGCGCGGTTGCAGCGCGGGAACCTGTTTCTCCGCCTGTGCCGCAGGCCACGACATCGAACCATGCAGGCGCGGTGTAATAGCGTACCTGGACTGCTACAGAGATATCTTAGTCCCGAGCGCGGTGTCCACGACATGAAAGGCGACGTCGCAACGGGTGTTCCGCAGCCGCTAAAACATGAACTTGGCAGCCAGTTGGACGAGCCGAGGCGCAGCAGCGCTGACCACGTCGCCGAAGTGCGGATCGTTCACCTCTCCGTCCACCGATCCGGCTCCGTAGAACTGTGCGTGATTGAAGACGTTGAACGCTTCGAGCCGGAACTCGAACGATTTCGATTCCGTGACGCGCAGCGACTTGCTCAGCGTGATGTCGAAGTTATTGATTCCCGGTCCGTAGAAGAAACGCCGCGCCGCGTTGCCCAACTGCCCGAGCTTCTCCTCGCTGAAGGCCGCCGTATTGAACTCAGGCCGGCCGTTCCTCGGATTCGTATTGATGTCGAGCGGCGCGCCGTCGTAATCCGGCGTGTCAAGCAGGTAGTTGTTGACGCCGTTTCCCAGTGTTCCGAGCAGCGAATTGTCCGAGTCGTCGAATAGCGTTACTGGAAACCCGGTGCTGAAACGCGTGGTGCCGGAAGCACTCCATCCTTGCGTCCAGCGGCCGTGACGCCCGAACAGCCGGTCGAAGGGCAAGCCAACCTTGTAGCTCGCCACGAAATTATGCCGCATGTCAAAGGCTGAAATCGCGCGGGTCGCTTTCAGGTTCAAAGGATTGAGCTGTTCGCCAAGATTCGAAGCCTGGTCGATCGACTTGCTGTAGGTGTATCCGAGCAGAAATTCCGACCGTTTACCCGCGTAGCGCAGATTGGTCTCCAGCGCGTTATAGGTTGAATTCCCGACCGTCTCCTGAGCCGTGTTTTCTCCGTAATCGGAGCCGAGACCGGAGCGCGTTCCCGGGTAGACCTGGCCGCTGGCGCTGGTGATCAGGGCGTCTTCACCGAATGGGCCGCACGTCGGGCTCCCCGGCGCGACTTCGTTCGACTGGCTGAGACTCAAACACAGAGCCTGATTGCTCGGGTTCGTCGGAACGACGTCCAGGAGATGATGTCCTTGATTACCCACGTAACTCACGGTCAGCAGCATGCTCGGCGAGATCTGCCGCTCAAACGACAGCATGTAGTTTTCGGTATAGGGAGCCGCGTTGCGGTAGTAAAAGTATGGATCGGCACTGATGGGAATGACGCTGGCAAAATCGAACGACGTATCGGGGTTCTTGGCCGATACGTCGTGCGGCGGGAAGCTCAACGGGAACGGGTCGGTATTCTGAGCGCCGTTGGCCGCGTTGATGAAGGGCGTCGCGAACAGGGGCGGTTCAGGACTGAGATAGTTGTACCCAAAAGGCGGAACGGCGTACATGATGCCTGCCGACAACCCGGGAAAGGCCGTGTAGAACATTCCGTAGCTGGCGCGAATGCTGCTCTGCCCGCGCTCGCCGAATAACTTCTTAAGAACACCGTGATCGAATCCGGGAGCGTACGCCACGCCGACGCGGGGGGCGAAATTGTCGGGCTTTGATGGCGAGATTGTGCTCGGGATTCCCGGGTCGCCGGGAACCACCAGGCCGGGAGGCGCGTTGGGATAAAGCACGGACTGCTCGCCCGGTATGATCGTCTGCAGCTCGTTGTATTTCTCCCAGAACGGCATGATGTAATCCCAGCGCAAGCCGAAGTTGACTGTCAGATTGGTGCGCGCCCGCCAGCTGTCCTGCCCGAAGAGCCCGGCGTACCGGTTGCGCAGATAAAACGGCTCGCCGGAGGACTGCGTAAAGTTGCTGGGCACGCCGATCAGAAAGTCAGCGAACGCATTGCCGGTCTCGGTGCCATCGATATTGAAGGTTCCGTTGAAGGTGGCGTTTGGATGCTCATCGACCTGATCAAAGTGGACCTGGCCGCCAAATTCGACCGTGTGCGCACCGATGACCTTTGATACCGTATCACTCAGGTACAGCGTGTTGTTGACCTGCGTCTCATTCGTGATCGGAACGCCCACCACGAAGGATGGGAACACGATGTTCTCCACTCCCTCGAACTGGGGCGCCTGAACCACGATGCCCGGCGTGCCAGGGCCGCTGACGAATCCCTGCGACGCCATGCTCACGCCCAGGCCGCCGCGCGGCTGCCCAATCACGTTGGCATTGCGCAGGAATCCGGCGTGGAATTCATTGACGCCGTTAGCGCCGAACGCCTTGACGTCCGCGAGGCTGAACAGTTGCGCGCGTCCGAAAGTCAGAGCGTCAAAGCCAGGAATGCTGGCCCCGCCCTGTTGGCCCGGGTACGGGTTGTCCAGCCGGTAGTCGTCAAAGAAGTAGTAGCCCGAGATCTGGCCCCACCGGCTGTTGGCGTCCACGCGTCCGGAAGTCTTGTCGTCGCGCGCGGTTTCGCCATAAGCGGAGGTTGAGAACTGATCGGTTCCCACATTGGGTTGCGGAATGTAGCCCAGCAGCGCGCGTCCAGGGGCAGACCACGCGCCCTGCGGGATCACGGCGTTCGGAAATACGCAGGAAGTGTTGGAGGTGCATCCCGGTTGGTCGTAAGGCTCGTTCGCGGAAACAGGGTATCCGAGCCCTTGCGAGAGCAGATTCGCGAGATAGGCGCCGCTGACGTTGCCCGTCAGCGAACCGGCCACGTCCGCAAGGTCGCCTGCGCGATCGGCGAGCGAGGGGACGGAAATAAGCCCGGTTGCCACACCCTCATTGGTACGCGTCCCTTGATAATCCCCGAAGAAGAACGCACTCCCATGCCTGATCGGTCCCCCGAGCGTGCCGCCAAACTGGTTCTGCTGGAAGGCGGGGCGGCTGGGATCGAAGTAGCCGCGAGCATCCAGGTCCGTGTTCCGGAGGAATTCGAAAACGTCGCCATGGAACTGATCGCTTCCCGACTTGCTGACCACGGTGATCATTCCGCCGTTGTAATTGCCGTATTCGGGGTCGAAGTTATTGGTGAGGACGCGGAATTCGTCGATCGAGTCCAGGTTCGGAACGATGGAAGTGCCGCCATTCATGTGTTCCTGCACGTCAACACCGTTCACCATAAAGCCGTTCGACGATTCCCGCTGCCCATCGATCGAAAGATTCCCCGGATTGAGGTCGCCCGAAGGCGCCAGCGTTCCCGTCACGCCCGCCATGATCACCGAATTGGGCTGCAGCGTCGTCACCGGAATGACGCCGGGTTGAATCGGCAGCAAATCCGTGTAGCTGCGCCCGTTCAAAGGCAGCGCGGCTATTTGTGACGCCCTAACCAACTCACCCAGGTAGGTGGCCACCGTATCCACCTGAGCCTCGGTGATGGCCGCATTGCCCGTAACGGTTACGACGTCCGACTGTCGGCCCACTTGAAGCGTTGCATTGAGTGTCAGCGCGGCATCGGTGTCGACGGTCAGGTTGGTCTTCTTTTGCGGCTTGAAGCCGGCCGCTTCGATGGTCATATCGTACTGGCCGACCGGGAGAGCGGGAAACGAATAAAGCCCGTGCCCGTCCGACATGGCCGTGAATTCCGACCTGACCGCGGTATTGACAAGGATAATGGTCGCGCCGGGCACAACGGCCCCGCTCGGATCACGAACGGTTCCCGAAAGCCGGCCGGTGGCTGCGCCCCATAGGCACGCGACCGTGCAAAACGCGAGCGCGAGGCCTGTGACGCAACTCCTTCTCGCGCCGGCCGTGAACTTCAGCCTCCCGGATTCGCGTGACATACGAATCTCCCAAGCGTGCCACCCGACAGCCCAAAAGAATAGCATGTTTATAGAAAACGTGCTACGCAGACGCCCGGCCTGGCCTTCATGGCACGTGTGAGTCGAGCGGCCGGCGACGGGTCGCATGAAGGCAACGCACGACCGAAAATCGGGTAAGCTAGGGTCCGGAAGGAGCAAACGGCGAACCATGGCTGACTTGGTGCGGACTGGCTTGTCGCTGGAACGGCAACTGTTGGAACGATTCGATCGGGTGATCGCGCGCAAGGGGTATCAAAACCGCTCCAAGGCGATTCGCGATATCATCCGTGAGCAGATCGTCGAGGAAGAGATCGATGAGAACAAGGTGGT
>JASHQD010000245.1 GCA_030037755.1 Terriglobia bacterium | reverse complement strand
ACGTTGATGGGCTCGTACGAGGCGTTCAGCACGAGCACCGGCAGCTGCATCACGGGTTGCGCACCGTCAGACATACATGGACCCATTATCTTTGTCGCGGCCCTTCCGGTCAACCGCCATCCACGGCACCGGATAACAAGGACCGCCTCTGACTTTGGCGAGGGCTGGTTCCCCATTGATAACTAGGGGTTAACGATCACAGTAACACATCGCATTGAATATTGACTTTTGCTGGATTCTCACTGTAGACTCGCCGGGCGCTTTATGATGCCAAGGGGGATGACACCTACCGACGCCGAGTCGTGCCGATGGCCCGGCATGCCAACGCGTCCCCAGAAATGCCCGAAAGAGTTGATCAGGCAACAAGAGACGTAAGTGAGCAGCAGGAAGGCTGCCGAGGCGCGGGCCTGTGCAGGCGAACACGGCCGGCGACGTCAGCAGCCAGGAGCTTAGCACCGCAAAACTTCAAGGAGGAAAGATGAAACGGGTTCAAACGCTTCTGTTGACCACGGTTGCCGTACTGGCCGTAATCGGCGCCGCCCGCGCCCAGACTTGGACGGTCTTAACCAATCAACCGGGAGTCAATGTTGGTCCCATGCTTCAGCTCAGAGATGGGAGAATTCTGGTAAATGAGAGCCAGTCACCGAACCCCGGGATCTGGTACATCCTGACACCCAGCTCTACCGGCAGCTATGTCGACGGAACCTGGAGCTCCGGCGGGACCATGCAGTCCGGCTACGAGCCCATCTATTTCGGTTCGCAAGTGTTCCTCAACGGGACGCAAGTGGCCGTCGAAGGTGGCGAGTACAACGAGGGAGATCCAGTCTGGACGAACCAGGGCTCGCTCGGAACCGTGACGCCTTGGGGATCCATCACCTGGACGTCGAACAGCCCCCCATCCGGATGGACCACGATCGGTGACGCCGAGAGCGTGATTCTCTACAACGAAGAGTACATGCAGGCGAACTGCTGCACCGCCCAGAACGCGATCTGGTCCGGCCCGAATTCCTGGACCGCGACCGGTTCGGTCCATCAGTCGAACAACGACGAGTCCGGATTCACCCTGTTGACCAACGGCCTCGTGCTCACCGTAGACACCAAGTCCGCCGGCTCCTGCGGCAGCTCGAAAGCCAGCGAGCTGTACAACCAGAAGACAGGCGTGTGGTCCTGCGGACCCCAGACACCCGTCCAGCTCTATAACTCGAGCGACGAAGAGTTGGGTACGGGCGTGCTGATGTACAACAACGAAGTTCTCCAGTTCGGCGGCAACGTGAACGCCACCGCCATTTACAACGTGACCGCCAACACCTGGACCGCCGGCCCGACTCCTGCCAACGGCCTGGATCAGGCGGATGGTCCCTCGGCGCTGGAACCGAACGGAAAGGTCCTGGCGATGCTCAGCCCGGGGCTGTTCGAGAGCGGCTGCCAGTTCGTCGAGTACGATCCCACCACCAACACCCTGGCCGACGCGCCGAATCCGAGCCATTGCCCCTCGGACTCTTCGTATGTGGGACATCTCATGATTCTGCCTACCGGCCAGATCATGTTCACCGATTTCTCCGGAACGGTGGAAGTTTATACTCCGGCTTCCGGAGTGGTGAGCGGCGTCGCACCGAAGATCAAGCTGAAGAGCGCCACGCTGACGGCCGGCTCGACAGACAATCCTGTGGAGGGCACCCAACTCAACGGATTGTCGGAGAACAATTACTACGGCGACGACTATCAGGCTGAGACCGCCTTCCCGCTGGTGCGCCTCACCTCATCGAGCGGCAGCGTCTATTACGCGTTCACCCACAGCGACGGCACGCACTCGATCACCCCTCACCAGGTGGGAACGACCGAGTTCGATCTGCCCAGCACCATCCCATCCGGAACTTACACGTTGAACGTGGTAACGAACGGAATCGAATCGAATTCGGTTACCGTAACCGTGAACTAAGAACGGCTACTTCACTCACAAGGGGACGCAGAGAGTCACGGAGGTTCTTCCTCCGTGCTCTCTGTGTGCTCGACTCATGAGAGCAGCAGTTCAAGATCCTCCCGCTTCAAATCGCGAATCAGGCTGTTGTCCTCGCCGATGATGGCGGCGGCCAGGTCGCGCTTCGTCTTCTGTAACTCCAGCACCTTCTCCTCGACCGTATCCCGCGCGATCAGCCGGTAAGCGAACACCTGGCGCGTCTGTCCGATTCGGTGCGCGCGGTCCATCGCTTGTGCCTCCACCGCAGGGTTCCACCAGGGATCGAGCAGGAATACGTACTCCGCCGCCGTAAGATTCAGGCCGAGGCCGCCCGCCTTCAGGCTGATCAGGAACAGGCGGCAATCCGGGTCGTTCTGAAATCGTTCCACCCGCGCCTGGCGATCGCGAGTGGCGCCGTCCAGGTACTCGTACACGATCTTGTCGCTGTCCAGACGATCTCGGACGATGGCCAGCAGGCTGGTGAATTGCGAAAAGACCAGCGCCTTGTGATTCTCGTCGATCACCTCGCTCAGTTGGGCGAGCAGAGTGTCAAGTTTCGCGCTGGGCTCGCCCAGTCGCCTGGGGTCGAGCAGGCCGGGATGGCACGCGGCCTGGCGCAGACGCAGCAAGGCTTCGAGCACCTGAATCTTGGACTTCGCCAGGCCTTCGGTCTCGATCCGTGTCAGCAGCGCATTGCGATAGTGCTCGCGCAGTTCATTGTAGAGGGCGCGCTGCTCGGGCTTCATCTCGCAGTGCACCGTCTGCTCGGTCTTTTCGGGAAGTTCGCGAGCCACCTGCTGCTTGGTGCGGCGCAGGATGAACGGGCGCAGAGCGTGCGCCAGCAGCCGGCGCGCCTCGTCGGCGGGATTGCGCGCCGCCGTGCCCGCGAGCCTGAAGACGCTGGCCGCGCCCAGCATGCCGGGATTGAGGAACTCGAACAGCGACCAGAGTTCGCCCAGGTGATTCTCCACCGGCGTGCCACTCAGCGCCAGGCGGTGCGAGCCGTGCAGGAGGCGCGCCGCCTTCGCCGATGCCGTAGTGGCGTTCTTGATGGCCTGGGCTTCGTCGAGGACGACGTAATCGAACTCCACGTCCTTCAAGCGCGCGGCGTCGCGGCGCAAGGTCCCGTAGGTGCTCAGGATCATGTCGTACGCGGCAAAATCGTCGCCGTTGCGCGTGACGCCCGTGTAGTCGAGCACGCGCAGTTGGGGCGTGAAGCGAGCGGCTTCTTCCTTCCAGTTGAAGACGAGCGAGCGGGGAACCACGACCAGTGACGGCGCGATTTGCTCGCCGGCGTCGCGCAGCGCCCGGCGCGTTTCGAGCAGCGCCAGCACCTGCGCGGTCTTGCCGACTCCCATGTCATCCGCCAGGCAACCGCCGAAGGAGAATCGGCGAAGAAAATCCATCCAGCCCAGCCCCTCGCGCTGGTAGTCGCGCAACTGCCCCGCGAATCCGGCCGGCTGCGTGGCGGCTTCGACGCCTTGAAAGGCGCGCAATTCTTCCCGGACGCGATGGAAGGTCGCGTCGCAGGTGGCTTCGGGTTCGGCGGCGAGCAGCGCATCCAGCAGACCGGCTTGGGTACGGCGAAAACGAATGTGGTCACCCGCGTGTTCTCCGAGGCCGGCCAGCATTCCGATCCTCTGCAGCCACTCCTCCGGCAGCATGCCGAAACTGCCGTCATCGAGGCGGACCACTTTGTCGCCGCGCCGCACGGCAGCCAGCAATTCGGGAAGCTTGGCGTGCGTATCGCCGTACTGGGCCGTGCCATGCAGCTCGAACCAATCCACCCCGCTTGCGACCTCGATGCGGAACCCGCCCGGGCGGCGAAAGAGCTTGCCATCGGCTTCCACGTGCCAACCCGCTTCGACCAGGGTTCGGGTGACGCGCGGTAGCCTGCTGGCCGTCAGATCCCAATGCGACTTCGCATCCGTGTAACTCCAGGGGCGGAAGCGCAGACCGAGCTGACCAAGCAGCCCCTGGGCGGCTTCCTCCGCAGCGGGATCACGGCGCAAAAACCGGCGCTTCTCGGAGTCATACAGTCCGGTGGCCTCATGCGGCACGGTTACCAGGCGGCCGCCGTAATCGAACGCAAGCTCCGCCGTCAGCCGGCTTTGGTCGCGCGAGGTCCCGGCCCTGATGTGCAGATGCGGCCGGGGCGGAAGGCTGACTTCTTCGAAGCCAAGCTGCTCGGGAACTTCGAGCGGCGGTAAAACCGGCGAGTTGAGGAGCGTCTCCAGCAGCTTGTCGCGATCTTTGTCGGGCGCGACGATCGCGCCTTGCTTGCGCAAAAAGAACATCCACTTGAAGTGCGCATCCTCGGCGAGCCGCGCCACCTTTTCGGCGGTGAAAACCAGGCCGCCCTCGAGGACCATCACCGGCGTCGACAAATCCATTCGCTCTCCGCCACGGTGCAGAACGCCTCTCACCTCCCAGCCTTGTGGCTCGCGCGGCTGGATCCGCAATCGAAATTCCCACGGCTCAGCCTCGTCCCAGGCAAGCGGAGTCAGGTCGTCCGAATTCATCGTGCTGCGCAGAAAGCAGCGGCCGGTCCGGGCAGCCCGGCTCATAATCTGTGCCGAAAGAGGGTGGAGCAGCCGGTAGGTCGTCGGCGAGTTCACCTGGCTGGGCGGTCCGTACGAGTAATAGTAGTTCTCGCGAATGTTGCCTGCCAGGAGCGAAACGATCTCGCGGTCCTCGGCCACCGGCAACCGGCCCAACTCTTCAAGCTTCAGGCCGAGGCCGGTGACGCGGGTCCATTCACCGGTCGTTTTGCGGTGGTGCGCCCCGACCATCAGCACAAGCGTCCCGCTGTTCAAGGTGGCCTGCACGTCCACCACGTAAGCGACCTCGCGCTTGGCCGGCCAGGCGCTGGGCGGCGGGTCAGTCAGGATCTGCTGCGTGAAATTGTTGATCTGCGCACGCCAGGAGGGCATGGCCGGCTCGCGCTTGGGTGGCGCGATGGGCGCGCGCAGCCGGAAATCGCCGTAGTCCTCCTCAGGTTCTTCGTCGACGTCCTCGTCGTCACCGTAATCCTCAACCAGTTGCAGGTCCGGCGGGACCGAGGCGAGATAACCGGCGGAATCCGACTTCAGAATCGTGGCCCAGAGGTGCTTGCACGGACCCTCGGAGCCGAAGAAGGGGCAATCACATAATGCGATCAGGCTGCCGTTCCTCAATTCCAGCGAAACGTGGTAATTGGTCGAGCCGTGGACGACGGCATCGACGCTGGTGTCGGAACCGCTCTCAATTCGGACCAGGCCGCGCTGGAAATAATGCGCGCCGCGTTCCCGGACACCATGCCGGAAATCGTGTCGCAGGGCGTCTGCCAGTTTCATGTTTTTCGCTTCCAAACTTCCGTCTGAACGGTGCGAAGCGGCTGCCGGAATCCGGTTTCCTGGGAACGCACGCATCAGTTTAGGACATCTCGACCGCCCCGGTACAGCGTTTGTCGAGGTGGGTCGGCCGGCACAGCCACCCTTGGCTATGCGCCGCGGAAGCGGAGCACCGGCAGGAGTGCCTATGCTACCGACCATGCGTCTCGTCAGGCCAAAGTGGTTCTGGTTCTGTGTCAAAGACATCGTTTTTCGCTCCTCGAATTTCAGCTAAATCCATCCCCATCAGCGACCTAACGGGTTTAGTTCCATAAGTATCTTTGTTTTCAGTAACCTAACGGCTTTCGCGCACTATGAAAAACAGAAGTGCCCTGTTTTCAGTAACCTGATGGGTTCGTTCGTGTAAAATCAAGACATCCACACTCGTTCCTTCCGCTGAATGTCGGGCGCGGAGGCCCAACAGAGTATTGTCCTCCCGAAATTTGGGACAGTGGGGAAAAGTGAGAAAAGTGAGACAATTTATTTGCGTCTTATTTTCAATAACTTGGAGGCAAAAGTGTAAAAATTACCCGGCAGAGGCTGATCCAGTTGACAGTCAGCAGTCGACCGTTCGCAGTCGGACAGGGAACGCCGTGAGCGCTGCGTTGCGAAGGGAAAACCGTGAGCGGCCGCGTCAACCATTCGCGCGTGCCATCGGTTGCCCGGACGGCAACACCGTGTGACGGATTCAACAACTCGGCCCGGCGGGGCCGGACAATGCCGGCGCGATCGCCTGATGGGGTCAACTCCTGCGGGGTTGATTACCCATTTTCTGTCAACCCTGTGTCCATGGGTTGCACCCACGGCTACCCACGGCTCCGCCCCTTCGGGGCTGCCAGCACGACGACCCGCCCCCATGAACACAAATCCCGCCGGAATGTCGTGGTCACACTTAAACGTGATATAGGTTACAGCGCCCGAAACATCATCAAGCTAATTAATACCTGTAAGCCAGAAATAGCTCCCCAAGGGGGCAACCATGAGCATCGCGCGTCCTCGACGGCGTGCGAGCACGCCTCCGCCCAACCCGACGGGCGCAGTATATCCGCGACAGGCATGTCCTCAGATAACCCGCGAGCAACGCCCAAAGACAATCAGCAATCCTGAAACGAGTGGCTCACGATTTGAGCTCGCCCGCTCCTCCGTGAAGTCTGCATGGAAAGGAGTACGAAGGTGAGAAGACTTTCAATAGTGTTTGCGACGCTCGTTTTTGGTCTTGTCGCGGTGTTGAGCCACGCGCAAGCTCCCGTACCTCTGATCAATCTGCCGCTCGTTCCAGACGCCACTGCGCCGGGCGGCCCGCAATTCACGCTCACCGTCAATGGCACGGGGTTTGTTTCCAACTCAACGGTGAATTGGAATGGCAGTCCGCTCGCGACCACGTTCGTCAGCGGATCGCAGTTGACCGCGATCGTGCCCGCCGCGGACATCGCCACGGCCAGCACAGGCTGGGTGACGGTGGTCAATCCTGCGCCAGGCGGAGGGACGTCGAACGTTGGTTTTTTCACGGCCACTGTCAACACCGCCAACTCTGTTGCCTTTAGCCCAGCCTCGTCTCTGGCTATGGGTGACGCTCCCTCTTCGGTGGCGGTGGGTGATTTCAACGGTGATGGCAAGCTGGACCTCGCGGTCGCCAACGCCGACAGTTACACGGTTTCGGTCCTGCTCGGTGACGGCACCGGCAACTTCACCTTGGCCTCGTCTCCAGGGACGGGTATCTATCCGTTTTCTGTGGCAGTGGGCGATTTTAATGGAGACGGCAGGTTAGACCTGGCGACCGCCAATGCCGGCACTGACACACTTTCCAGCCTGTTGGGGGACGGAACGGGCAACTTCACCCTGGCCTCCTCTCCGGCTGCGGGTAGCTATCCTTATTCCGTGGCGGCGGGCGATTTCAACCGGGACGGCAAGCTCGACTTGGCCGTCGCCGATCTCGAGGGCCAATCGGTTTCCGTCCTGCTGGGGGACGGCACGGGGAACTTCAGTCTCGCTTCCACCTTGCCTACGGCCGAATGGCCCTTCTCGGTGGCGGTGGGCGATTTCAACGGAGACGGGAACCTGGATCTGGCGGTCGGCGTTGAGGGTACCGCTTCGGTTGTCATTCTGCTGGGAGACGGCACCGGCAACTTCACTCAGGCCTCGTCCACGCTTGCGATGAACGCTGCTGAATCAGTGGCGGTCGGTGACTTCAACGGTGACGGCAAGCTGGACGTGGCAGTCGTCGGCTCTGGTGGCGTCTCCATCCTGCTTGGAGATGGTACCGGCAACCTTACCCTGGCCTCGCATTGGGTTTCGAGCGGGTGGCCCTGGTCAGTGGCGGTGGGTGACTTCAACGGTGACGGGAACCTGGATGTGGCAGTCACCGACGTGATCAACGGCACGGTTTCCGTCATGTTGGGGGACGGCAAGGGCAACCTCAGCCTCCCTTCAACTCTAGTCACCGGTAGTGAGGCCTGGTCAGTGGCGATCGGCGATTTCAATGCGGATGGCAGGCTGGACCTGGCGGTCGCGAACTGGGGTGCTAACACGGTTTCCATCCTGCTGCAGTCTCCGCCTGCGCCCGCGGTCACGCTTTCACCAGCCCTTCTCAGTTTTGGAACGCAGTTAGTCGGCACATCGAGCGCTCCCCAGACTGCAACCTTGACCAACAGCGGCTACGCCACTCTCAACATCACTGGCATTGCCGCCAGCGCGAACTTCGCACAAACCAACACCTGTGGCTCCAGTGTGGCAGCGGGTGCGAGTTGCACGATCACGGTGACCTTTACGCCTGTGGGCGTAGGCACTCTCACGGGCAGCATCACGATCACCGACAACGCTTCCAACAGCCCACAGACGGTCTCACTCACGGGTCTGGGCACCGAAGTGACGATCTCGCCTACGAGTTTGAACTTCAACACGCAAACCGTGGGGACCACGAGCGCTCCCCAGACCGTCAAGCTCACCAACAGTGGGCAGTGGGCGCTGATTCTCGGCGGCATCAAGATCGCCGGGGCGGATTCCGCAGATTTCGCCCAGACTAACACCTGCGGGAAGGGCGTGCCGGCGGGATCAAGCTGCACGATCAGCGTGACGTTCGCTCCGCAAGCGAAGGGATCGCGCCGAGCCGTGATCGGTGTGATCGACAACGGAGGCGCGAGTCCGCAGACGGTGGACCTGCTGGGCTTCGGCAAGTAGAAGAGTCGGTAGTTGCCAGTCGGGCTGGCGCCGACATAGAAAGCGATGTCGGTGCCACCCGCGGATTTCCTTTTTGATTCCCCTCGACCCAGGGCATACCCCCATCGCGCTCACCGGGCGCTGGCCTTCGGCGCAAGCATGTCAACGGCTCACGCGTAAATAAGATACGGACTACCCCGCCGGGCGAGCCATTCTGAATGTGTATCGGACGTCACAGAACGCTTCCGCACGCCGTTCTATAGTGACCTGTCCTGTAGCTGCGTCTACTGACCGTAATGGGTGGGTACGGCGCGGCTTCGAG
>JASHQD010000244.1 GCA_030037755.1 Terriglobia bacterium | reverse complement strand
GTCTCCGCCCCCCTGCATGCGGCGATGTGGCGGCTGGTGAGGGGCAAGGAAGCGTCCTGGGCGCTGCAATCGTAGGGGCGGAATTGAGAGCCTGATGCCCTACCCTGTCGATCGTCCAAAACTCGAGCGCGTCCGCCGGATGCTGCGGGAGCAGCACCTCGATGCCATCGTGGCGCGCGCGCCGGACAACGTCCTTTACCTCACGAACTACTGGCCGATGAAAGGCTACGCCGCGGCCGTCTTCCCGGCGGATGGTGAGCCCACCCTGATCGCCCTCGATCCGCAATTGAAAGACGCGCAACGCAACGCGTGGACAGGCGACATCCGAACCTTCGCCGGCTATCATCCGTCCGACCCGCGGCCGCCGGTCGCGCGCTCGCTCGACCTGTGCCTGGACGTTCTGCGCGAGCGGCGGCTCATGAGACGCGTGGGAATCGAGCTTTCGAATTTCTCGCAAGGCTGCGATCGCATGGTGGGCGAGCCAACCGTCTACACGCAGGGCTATTTCGACGCCTTCCGCATCGTCGCCCGAGAAGTCATCGATGCCACACCGCTACTTTCGGAGGCACGCGCCATTAAGACGGAACAGGAAGTCGAGCGCATGCGGATGGCGAACGAACTCGCTACGCTGGGCATGGAATACGCCCGTGACCGCATACAGCCGGGCATGAAGGAGAGCGAGGTCGGCGCCATGATCGAGGGACACATTCATGCCGTCGGCGTAGGCTACAGGGGCGTGGTGGAAATGGCCCGAGCGTTCACCCTGGTGTGGTCAGGACCGGGGATCGCCACGTTTACGGCTACCGGATCGCGTCCGGTGCAGGAGCATGAGCCGACCCTCGTCGAGCTATGGGTCTGCGCGGACGGCTATTGGACCGATCTGACGAAGAACTTGTGCCCCGGCACTCTGACGCCGCGCTATTCCGAGCTGCTCGATCTTTTGCTGGCGACGATGCGCGAGGCCGCAGATTTCGCGCGCGACGGTGCAAGCTTTGCGGAACTCGACCGGCTCGTCCGCGCACGAATCGAGGCCGGAGGGTACCCAGGCCAGCCGTCGCATCCGATCGCGCATGGCGTCGGCGCGCGCGGCCATGAGCCGCCCTACGCGCATCAAGCCGGCGGCGGAGTGATGCGGTCGGGCATGGTGCTTGCGATCGAGCCCGCGGCGTACTGGGAGGGCGGCGGAGGATTGCGCGTCGAGGACAACTTCCTCATCGGCGGTGGCCCGAGCGAGAAGCTGTGCTCTTATCCCGACGATTTCCGGCGTGTATAATCATGGCCATGGGAACCGAAGTCATCATCCGGCTGACCTACGACGAGTTCCGCCGGCTCCCCGATGACGGAAGGCGCTACGAACTGGTTCATGGGGAGGTTCACGTGTCACCATCTCCAAACGTCAAGCATCAACGGACACTGTGGAATTTATCTTCCAGCCTCAGCTTATATTCCAAAACCCATGATGTCGGGCAGTTCTATTTCGCCCCTTTGGACGTCGTTCTGGCGGCCGACACTGCGCTACAACCGGACCTGATGTTCATCAGGAAGGAACGAGCCGCGATTATTGAAGCTAATAACATCGCTGGTCCGCCGGATCTCGTTGTTGAAATTCTCTCGCCGTCCACCGCGGCTCACGATCGAGCCACGAAGCTGGCCTTGTACGCCGAGGCCGGCGTACCCTGGGTTTGGTTCCTGGATCCTGATGCCAAAACGGTCGAGACCTTAAAGCTCGAAAACGGTAAGTACTACTTTCACTCGATTCTCTCGGGGAATCAGACCCTGACCTCACCTCTGTTTCCAGGCTGGCAGCTTACGCTCCATGAGCTCTTCGACTTTCGTACCGGCTTCTAAACGGCGCTTCCGCTCGCTCATCCCGTCCTCATCGCGCGCCGGGGAGGGTCGATGAAGTCTGCCATCGAACAAGCCATCCTGGACCAGGTCAATGAAGACGATATCGTCGCCATGTCGCGCGACGTGATCAACATCCCGAGCCCAACGGGCTTCGAGAGCGGCATGAGCGGCTACATGCGCCGGACGTTCGAGGGTATGGGACTGGCCGTGAGCTGGCAGGAAGTCGAGGAGGGACGCGCCAACGTGATCGGCCGCTGGAAGGGCACGGGCGGCGGGCGCAGCCTGATGTTCAACGGGCACATGGACACGTCGTATTCCGGCGAGGAGCCGCATCTGACCGGGCGCGGGTATAAGCCCAGGGCGGTGGTCGAAGGCGGAATCGTGTACGGCCTCGGAATTTACAACATGAAAGGCGCCCTGGTCTGCTACATTCAAGCTGTCAAGGCGCTCCAGGCTGCGGGAGTCCGGCTGCGCGGCGACATCATCCTGGCGGCGGTCGTCGGCGAGATTGAAAAGACCCAGTGGGGCGAGGAGTTTGTGGGCCGCGAGTTCCGCGGGTACGGCGTCGGCAGCCACTACCTTGTGACCCATGGCGTGGTTCCCGACATGTGCATTCTCGGCGAGCCCACGGACATGCAATTGGTCCTCGGGCACTACGGGTCGTTATGGGTCCGCATCTCCACCCACGGCCCGTTCATGCACACAGGCTTCAGCAGCGGGCGCCAGCAGGAGAATTCGATCCGGCGCATGCATGACGTGGTCGCGGCCGTGCTCGAATGGTTGCCGGGTTGGAGCGAGCGCGCCGCTTACGGCAACAAGCGTGGGATCGTTAACCTGGGCGGCATCCGCGGCGGCCATGCCTGGCGCGCCAGCCGGACCCCGGAGCGCACCCATCTGTTTTTGGACGTGCGTGTGCCGCCAACAATCCCCATGAACGACGCGCGCCGCGAGATCGACAGTCTTGTCGCGACTCTCCGCAGCCGGTTTCCTGCTTACGGAATCGAATCAGAGACCTACGTCTCGGTTCCCGGCGCCGAAATCAGCGGCAGCCATCCCATGGTGAAAGCGATCGAATCGAATCACCGGCGCGTGACTGGCGAAGCTGTGAAGCGGGATACTGTGCTGTGGTCGTCCGACGCCTCCGTGCTGACGCGCTTCGGGATCGAGACGGTCAACTACGGCCCGTCCAGCGGCCCGCGGGACGCCGAGGGCGAAAAGGTAAGTATCGGGACCCTGGTTGACATCACCAGGATCTATGCCCTCACGGCTGCGGAATTGTGCGAGGTAGCCTAGACGCCGGCGAAAGCGGCGGACGATATTCTCATGCCAAGCCAAACCGAGATCGATCGCCGCTACCGGAACCTCCGGAACGCCATGGCGTCCGAAGGCATCGACTGCCTGCTGGTTTGCGGAAATCAGTACGCCGGCTTCGAAGGCGCCGTGCGCTACGTCTCCGGATTCGAGATCGTTCATCGGTATGCATACACGCTGCTGCCGCTCGAAGGCGATCCCACGCTGCTCTTCCCCAGCGAAGCCCGCTGGATCGGCGACAAGAGCAAGCCGTGGGTCAAGAACCAGGTCTGGGCCGATGTGCCCGGGAAATGGCTCCGCGATGCGGCACAGTCGCGCGGCTGGAAGCGCCTCGGTGTATACGGGCTCGATTACATCATGCCGGTGCGCGATTATCGCGAGCTTGCCACAGGCAGCGTCGAGGCGGTGCCTTTCGATTTTCAATTCGACATGGCGCGCGCCGTAAAAAGCGACGAAGAACTGGATTCTGTGTATGACAGCATGTCGGTCATCGTCGAGGGATTCCGGAAACTTGTGGAGGCCTACCAGCCCGGCCGGACCGAAGCCGAGATCATGGCTCCCGCCGTAGAGTGCTTCTTTGCTCACGGCGCCGGCCCGCGCATGATGAACATCGTGCTCTCAGGCACGCACGGCGAGGCCGAGGCCCATTTCAAGGTGCCGGGCGGCCGGGCGGTCCATCCCGACGATCTGCTGCTCTATTCGCTCGAAATCACCGGCGAGGACGGATACTGGGTGGAGTTCTCCCGCCCGCTGATTCAGGGCCGCATGGGCCGGCAAGCCACGGCGATGAGCAAGTTCTATCCGGAAGCTCTCGAAGCCGCCCGCCGGCTGATGCGGGACGGCGAACGCGCCAGCGCGGTACATCGCGCCTCGGCTGAGGTTTTCGAGCGTCAGGGATTCAGCCTTGGGCACCTGTCAGGCCACTCCATCGGCATGACGATGATCGAGCGTCCGTCCGTCGGAGCCGGGAGCGATATCGAACTGCGCGAGAACATGATCCTCTCCTTTCATCCGCAGGTCATCGATCCTCAGGGCCAGGTGTGTCTTTACACCCAGGACACGTATCGGGTGGGGAAAAACGAGGGCGAGTGCCTGGCCGAAGTTCCGTGGGGAATTTACGGGCGCTGAGGCTGCCGGCCTGAAGGCCGGCTCTACGAGGGCGCTTCGAGGGTATTGATCCCTTATGATTGCGGTTCTCACAGGCGGCACCGGCGGCGCGAAGTTCGTTCTCGGACTCAGCCACGTTCTGCCGGCCGAAGAACTCGTCGTCATTGTGAACACGGGCGATGACCTCGTGTGGTGGGGTCTGCGTGTTTCACCCGACCTTGATTCAATCACCTACGCTCTTGCCGGCATCCTGAGCCGCGAGCGCGGCTGGGGCGTGGACGGCGACACCTTTCACTGCCGCGATGCCATGGCGCGCCTGGGTGAGTCCGTCTGGTTCCAACTCGGCGACCGGGATCTCGCTACGCACCTGACGCGCACGCGTCTTCTCAGCCACGGCCACTCGCTCAGCGAGGCAACAGGGGAGATCGCGCGCGGCTTGTCCATTCGCTCCGCGGTGCTGCCCATGAGTGATTCGCCGGTCGAAACGCGTGTGCTCACGGATCGAGGCGAGCTCAGCTTCCAGGAATACTTCGTCCGCGAGCGCTTCCGGCCCGCCGTCGAGCGCGTACGATTCGTGGGCGCGGAGAGCGCGCGACCCGCGCCAGGGGTCACAGAGGCGATTCGGTCAGCCGAGGCGGTGCTGGTTGCGCCCAGTAACCCGATCACAAGCATCGGGCCGATTCTGGCGATCTCCGGGATCGCGGATGCGCTGGCGTCCACGAACGCACCTGTCGTGGCGGTGAGCCCTATCGTGGGAAGCGCGGCCGTCTCCGGTCCGGCGGGCGACCTGATGCAGGCACAAGGCCTGTCCGTGTCAACCTCCGGAGTTGCCCAGGCCTATCGTGAGTTCCTGGATGTTCTGCTGGTAGCGCCGAAGGACACCGCGAGCGCGGCGCCATCGAACGCTTGGGGCGTTCAGTTTCGCGCAGCCAACATCCTGATGCGAACCGATCACGAGAAGTCATCGCTGGCGCGCGAAGCGTTGGCCGCAGCACGATCGATCAAACGAAGAGCGCGCTCCGCAACCGTGTGACATCGCATTTTCCTGCACGCGCTCAACGACTGAGATGGATTGCATCATTCTCATTCCGATGAAGGGATTCGTCGGCGCCAAGCAACGCCTCTCGCCCGCGCTCGATCCCGAAGAGCGGTCGGCCCTGGCAGCTGCGATGCTCGATGATGTGCTGGCAGTATTCGCCGGCTGGCGCGATCGTCCGGCTGTCGCCGTGGTGACCGGAGACAGCGCCGTGAGGAGCGCGGCACAGAGCCACGGATTCGACATCATCGAGGATCGAGAATGCGCCGGCGAGACGGCGGCGATTGCCGAAGCCACGTCGATAGCCGTCGGGCTCGGCGCCGCCAGCACCATGGTGATCCCCGCCGACGTTCCTCTGGTCACATCGACCGAACTCCAGGCCGTGCTGGCCGCACTGCCTCCGAGCCATAAGCGCGGGTCGGTGCTCGTACCCGCCGGCGACGGACGCGGAACAAACGCCGTGCTCCGGCGCCCGGCCGATCTCTTCCCGTTGCGCTTCGGCAACGACAGCTTCAAGCCACACCAACGTGCGGCGCAGGTGTCCGGGTGCCCGTCGTCGGTGTTGCAGCTGCCCGGAATCGGTCTGGACGTGGACAATCCTGCCGATCTCGCCGCGTTGCTTCGCGAGCCAGTGCGAACCAGAAGCCAGCGGCTGCTGCTTTCATGGAACCTGCCCGAGCGGCTGGCAACGGGCGGCGCAGCCACCGCCCTTGGCGCGCCCGCAACTTCATGAGCGAACTTCGCGCTATTCCCGTGCTGGGCATCGGCGAAGTGAAACCCGGCGACGCTCTGGCCCAGGTGCTTCTCGCGGCCATCGAGCGGCAAGGCCTGCAACTGATCGAGGGCGACATTCTGGTGGTCACCCACAAGATCGTTTCCAAGGCTGAGGGACGTCTCGTGGCGCTCGACAGCATCAAACCGACCGCCGCGATGAGGCGCTGGGGACGGAAGTACAGGCGCGATCCAAGGGTGATCGCACTCGCGCTTGCGGAGAGCCGCCGCATCGTGCGCAAAAGGCATGGCGTGCTGATCACCGAAACGCGCCACGGCCGCAAGGGGCTAATCTGCGCGCAGAGCGGAGTTGACGTTTCCAACGTGGACGGCGGCAGCAGCGCCGCACTGCTCCCGCTGGCGCCTGACGCGTCGGCCGCGCGGCTGCATCGCGACATTCTGAAAGAGGCGGGAATCTATTTGCCGGTCATCATCACGGACAGCTTCGGTCGCCCGTGGCGCGAAGGTCTGACGGAAGTAGCGATCGGCTGCGCGGGAATGTCCGTCTTTCGCGACGCGCGCGGTCACCGCGATCCTTACGGCTACAAGCTTCAGGTCACTCGCGAGGCAGTGGCCGACGAACTGGCCGCGATGGCCGGACTCGCTTGCGGGAAGCTCTCGCGCATTCCGGCGTGCGTCATCCGCGGATTCGATTACAAGCGCGCCCGCGGCCGCGGCGTCGATCTTATTCGCGATCCGGAGCACGATCTATTTCGATGAGTGTCACCATTGCCATTGTCGGCGGGACCGGACCTCTCGGGCTCGGGCTTGCTTCACGCTGGGCCCGCGCCGGCGAGACGATCGTGATCGGCTCGCGTGACGCCGCTCGCGCCCAACGAGCCGCGGAGGAAATCCGGTCGCAATGCGGTCCCGGCGTCAACGTCACCGCAGCCACGAACGCGGAGGCGGTTGCCGTCGCCGACGTTGTCGTGCTCACCGTGCCCTTTGAGGGACAAGCGGCCTTACTCAAGGATCTGAAGTCGTCGTTCCGGCCCGGCGCTGTGGTGATCGACGCCACCGTGCCGCTCGCCGCGAGCATCGGCGGACGCGCAACGCGTACTCTTGGCGTATGGCAGGGATCGGCGGCTCAACAGGCGGCAGAGTTGCTCCCCGACCACGTCAAAGTGGCAGCCGCGTTTCACAGCGTCTCTGCGGAGCTGCTGAAAGGCGAGGGACCGGTCGACTGCGACGTGCTGGTCTGCAGCGATGATCAGCAAGCTCGCGAGACCGCATCGGAACTGGCGGAGAAGATCCCGGGAGTGCGCGCCGTGAACGCAGGTGCTCTCGAAAACGCCCGCATCGTCGAGCAGATCACTGCGCTGCTGATCACACTGAATATCAAGCACAAGGTGCACAGCGCCGGCTTGCGGATCACGGGGCTTCCGAAGTAGAGGCGGCCTTCAGGTCGGCATGACGGGATAGCGCTCGCCCCTACTTGCCGAGGAAACCCGCGTCGAAGGCTTCAGGAAACAGCGCCTTGAGCTGGTGCGTCTCGCGCCGGCCCTCGGGATTCACGAGGATAATTTCAATATCGCCTGCGAATTCCCACAACAATTGACGGCACGCTCCGCACGGAGTTGCCGGACGGGAGCTCTGGCTCGAGACCGCGATGCGCCGGAACTTGCGCTCGCCCTCCGAGAGCGCCTTCCACAACGCCACCCGCTCGGCGCACACGGTTAGCCCATAGGTCGCGTTTTCGATGTTGCAGCCCGTGTAGATCTTGCCGCCTTCCGTAAGAAGCGCGGCGCCCACTTTGAAATCCGAGTAAGGCGCAACGGCATTCAGCCGCGCTGCCAGGGCCGCTTCCACCAGTTGATCGGTCGCCATGAGAATTCTCTCCTCGCCAAGCCCTCTATCTTAGGGGTCCGCCCTTTTTGTCACTTCACCCTGGCCCTTTGCGCATACGACTCGAAAGTTTCCAGCTCTTGACAGTCGACTGTTGACTGTCGACTTGGAGCCTCTTTGTTGCGGCTCTGCCGGGCTAGGTTCCAATCACTCCCCGAGCTGTGCCAGCATGCTCTGCGCCAGTGCGTGATCCGGATGCCGGTTCAGCAACTGGCGCAGTACCGTCTTTGCTTTATCAGGCTGTCCCACGGCCACGTCCAATTTCGCAAGGTTGAGATAGCACTGATCGTACTCGGGCGAGCTTGCAATGCAGTCGCTGAAGGCGCGTTCCGCCTCGGCACGCCGCCCGGTCCTGACGTAGAGCACGCCCAGATTGTTCAAAGCATCGGGGTAACCGGGACGCAGTTCCAGCGCCCTTTTCCAGTAGCTTTGCGCACCCTCGGCGTCGTTCTGTTCAGCGGAGATCATGCCCAGACCGTAATTCGCGTCCGCGTCGTTGGGATCGGCTCTCAGTGCGGTTTCCAGCACCTTTCGAGCTTCCGCCCAATGCCGCTGGCGACGATAGATGCTGCCCAGGTTAACGAGTGCGATGACGTAGCCGGGGTTCAGCCGGATCGCTTCGTTCAGATTCTTGATTGCCGCCTCGTCATCGCCGGCCTGTGCGGCCAGCATGCCCAGATTGTTCCACGCGTTCGGCCACGTGTCCGGATAAGACGGCTGGTACTTCAGCGCCGACTCGAAATTCTGCTGAGCCTCCGCGCGCATCTGTTTCTGGAGATAGATCATACCGGTCAAATAATAAGCCTCAGAACTCTGCGGATCGGCTTGGAGTGCCCGCCGCGCGAACGCGAGCGCCTGGTCGGGATACCCGCGCTGCATAAGAATCAGCGCATAGGTGAATTCGTTCCGGTCGAACTCGCCGCCAAACCAGTCGCCGCCAAACGGCAGCGCCACCCGCCGTCGCTCCGCGGTCGTCTTAGGAATCCGCCGCGCATCGGCCCCGGCCGTATCGGCGTCGAAAGCGCCCTGGGAGACTTTCACGATCAACCCCTGGTCATTCAGAAGAAACGCCGTGGGAACACCCAGATCGCGGCGGCGATCGAACAGGTAACGATACAGGATGTTATAGACGGCAATCGTCTCCTCCGAGCCCAGTAAGACCGGAAATGTAAAGCCATTCTTCTGGACAAAAGCGCGGACGCTATCCGCCCGCGCAGCATCGTCCAGATTGATTCCGGCGACTTTGATTCCGCCCGTGCTTTGGCTCGCCTGCCATTTCTGGAACGACTCCAGTTGGCGGACGGCGGCATCCGAACCCAGGGCCCAGAAATGGAGAAGAGCCGGACCGCCCCGCAGATCTCCCAGGCTGTGAGTCTTACCGGACGTATCCGGCAGGGCAAAATCCGGCGCGGCTATGCGCGCCAGTAGCCACGTCTCGATCTTCGGCGGCGGCGGCGGACTGATTTGCGCCCGCGCGCCCTGATCCTCGGCCGGACGAATCGTCGCGAAGGGCTCCGCACCATAGCGTTCTGATCCTTCCTCGATCGAGACGCGATGTCCGACCGGGAGATCATCGAACCGCTGAACAAGACCGTTGGGCCAGCGCACGGTCGCGCGCACCGGGCCACTCGCTTGCCCCACGCCGAACAAAAGCTCCTTTGTGTGCTGCGAGAGAAACCCCGAACCGGCCTGAAGAAACTTCGAGACGCGAACGTTCCCCGATTCGACGGTCACCTGCGTCCCGATGGCGTCGCGGTTGCTCTTCGTGCCCCGCAAGCGAAACGCAATAGCGTTGCCAAGCTGAGGCAGAACGTTCTTCAATAACCGCAATTGCGGCCCGCTGCGATTCTTGAGCAGCAGTTCCAGCCTGCCGTCACGGTCGAAATCGGCAAGCGCGAAGGCGCGGCTGTCCTCGATAAAGTCGAGCCCAACCGCACCCGCGATATCGGAAAAACTACCGTCGCGATTATTCGCGTAAAAGTTGTTGCGCTCGTAGCCCGACCACGTCCCGTCTGCTCGGATCAATTCGTTGATCGCGTTCCAGCCCTGCTGGTACTTGGTCGAAGGCACGGGATCCGTGGGCGTCTCGGCAACGACCTGGCGCCAGAAGAAGCTCGAAAGCTCGCGCGGATTCGGCCCGGAGATCATCCCGTTGGCGATGTAAAGATCCGGATAGCCGTCGTGGTCGAAATCCCAGGCGTCGCTCGACCAAGCCCAGCGCCCCATCCTGACGCCCGCCACGTCGCTCTGATCGCTAAAGCTCCCATTGCCTTGGTTGCGAAACAGAGAATTCCCCATGGCGTGCTTTTGGAGCAGGGCGCGGACTTCGGCCGGCGCCTCCTTCATGAACACCTCTTGCGTGCTGACGCGACTGCCCGCGGCCGTCCACATGTCGGCCACATAAATGTCCTGGCGCCCGTGGTTGTCGTAGTCCCACCAGCACACGCTCATGCCGGCGCCGAAGTCCTCCACGCCCGCCTGGTGCGCGACGTCCGTGAAGGTCCCGTCGCGGTTGTTGTGATACAGATTCTTCTTCCCGAAATCGTTTGCGACGTAACAATCCGGCCAGCCGTCACCGTCGTAATCCGTCCAGCCGCAGGCGAAACTATAGCGATTGTTGTTCTGATTCATTCCCGTGGCCGCGGTCACATCCTTAAATGTGCCGTCACCCTCGTTGTGCATCAGGAAATTCGGCGGACCGTTCTCGGCGTCGTAGTAAGGCGTTGGGAAGTGATACTGGTCAAGGCCGAGATAGTAGCTGTACAGGCAGAAGTAGATGTCCAAACGACCGTCGCGATCATAATCAGCGAGAGCCGCTCCGGTAAAGGTGCCCTGCGGAGGGCTCGCGAAGTTGAATGCATCACGCTTCAGTTGGAATCGCCCGCCGCCCCGATTCAGATAAAGCAACGGACCATCGACGCGAACTACGATCAGGTCCTGGCGGCCGTCGTTGTCCACGTCTGCGAACAGCGCGCAGGGACAATTGTCGAGGACCCCGACGCCGGCGGCGTCCGTGACGTCCTCGAACGATCCGTCGCCACGATTGCGGTAGAGCCGGTTCGGCAGCCCCGCCGGCTGGCAAACGTATAGGTCGTCGAAGCCGTCGCCATCGATGTCGGCCGCGGCAACGCCGTTGTTACCATAGACATCGATGCGGCTTGCGCCGTCAAGAATTGTGCGCCAGTAATCGATTCCGTGCAGCATTTGGTCCCGGTACGACCGCAGGTCGCCAAACCATAACTCCGTCACGTCCGCGAAGACCGGATAAGTGGCGCGGCTTTCGATCTCCTCGTCAGCGTGCCACGAGCGGAGCCGCCACGCATCGGCGCCAGCGCTTTCCCACTCGAGATCCCACTCGCCGACACGTTCGCCGCGGTAGAAGCCTGAACCTGTGCCAACCACGTCGTAGCGAATGCGCGTACGGACCGCTGAGGGTGCGGCGCTCGCGATGTCGATGCCGGCGCCGGAGATTGCGGTCAGCTTGAACTCAGCCGTGAGGATGCTCGAAAACGGCCGAAGCCACTCTTCCAGTTCTCGAAGGAATACCTCCCGGTTGGCCGTCGCGTCCGTAGCGAAGGTACTTCGAAACACCTCGAGACCTGCATTATCGGGCATCGGGCGGAGTTGCTGACGCTTGACGGGACGAAAGCTCGTGGCCCGCAAATCGTCGGCTGCCGACGCCGCAATCACGCGCAAGTTGGGCGGCGATTGGCGTAGCGCGGTGCTCCAACGCCCTAGAACCGTCTCGACCTGTTCGGCGTACTTCTCGCTGATGAACGCATCAGAACCGGGCTCGACCTTCACCAGCAGATCCTCAAGCGGAGGCTTCTGAAGGTAATGCGGTATGACGCGATTGTCGGGCGTCAGCCCGGGCGACCCGGGGTCGGCGTCATCCGGGCGAGAGGCAGGAGGACAGAACGCAGGACCGGTCCGGCCCCATAGAGGCGCGGCGATCAATGCCGCTGACGTCCACTGCAGAGAAGCTGTCAGGAAATCGCGACGGCTCAGCCCGGGCGGGCGCCGGATTCCTAATCTCTTGGGCAGTGCGTTACTCCTTCCAAACACGGGCCGGAGACGCGGCAGTTCACCCGAGGCGATCCCATCGGAGGGTCATTTTATGGAATCGAGAAACTCGGTTCGAATCGGCCGCGCGTGTCTGAGCCGCGCCGAAATCAAAACCCAGTTTACATCGCCGGGTTACTGGAGGACGTAAAACGGCACGTTACTCGACAACACCCCGGCCGGGAGGGTCACCTGAACCGTGCCGGTAGTGGCATTGGCGGGCACGGTAGTGGTGATCTCGGTTGCCGAATCAACTGTAAAAGCCGCCGCCACTCCGTTGAAGGTAACCGCGGTGGCACCCGTCAGGTTGGTCCCGAGGATCTCCACAGTTACGCCCACCGGACCCGAAGTGGGCAGCGTTTCCACGAATGACCCGAGACTCTCGTTCAGAGTGTAGATTGTCCCGCAGCCGTAATTATAGGGGCAGAGAATGTTAATGCCGCCCTCGAGGGTTGTTCCATACAAGACTCCGTTGGTGGCCTCGGTCATGCCGTCGGGCTCAGTGCCGTTCCTGAGCCTGAAGTTATACAAGGTTCTGAGGGTGGTGCCGCTGAGTTTGAAAATCGTACCGCAACCGCTCGTGCCGCCGCGGTCGGTGGTGCCGTAGAAGTTGCCGTCGGTCCCTTGAATCAATGCGGCGTGGGGATACCCGCCGTCCGGGCAACCGGTCTGGCCACAAAAGTTGTAGAGAATGGTCAAGCTTCCGGCAGTCGTGATATTAAATAGCGTCCCGTTCCAGTTCGGCCCCTGGAGCTCGGTTGTACCGTAAAGCAGGCCATCGCTGCCTTCGACCAGGGCTGAGTAAGGCTCCGCACCGTCAGCGCAGCTCGGCTCGGCACAGAAACTGTAAAGAGTGGTCAGCGCGCCGGCAGTCGTGATCTGGAAAACGGTGCCTGCAAGGTTTGCGCCCCCGTAGTAGGTCGTGCCGTAGAAGTTGCCGTCAGTAGCCTGGATCACGCCGCCGTAGGGCTCCGTGCCATCGCTGCCTTGAAAGCTGTGCAGCACGGTAATCACGCCTTGCGGGGTAATCTGGAAAACCGTGCCCTGGCCGTAAGTGCCGCCAAGTACAGTGGTACCGTACAGGTTTCCGTCCGACCCTTGGGTCAACCCGGCGAAGGGATGCTTTCCGTCGCTGCAACCTGGCTGCGAGCAAAAGCTATACAGACTGGTCAGGGTACCCGAGGCGGTGATCTGGAAAACGGTGCCATTACCAGCATTGCCGCCAACCAGGGTGGTCCCGTAGAAATTGCCGTCCGTGGCCAGAACTACCCCGCCATTCGGCCCCTTCCCGTCGGGACACCCGGCTTGCGCGCAAAAGCTGTAGAGGGTGGTCACTGTGCCTGTCGTGGTGACCTTGAAGACCGTGCCGCCGCCGTTCGCGCCGCCGGCGTACGTTGTACCGTACAGGTTTCCGTCGAGACCCTGGACCAGCGGTGCAGGCGGGCTGACGCCGTTGCTCCCACCGAAGCTCACAAGTGTTCTGAAGTTCAGCTGTGCGCTCAATGAAGGAGCCGATACAGCCGCCGCAGCGAGTGTGGTCACAAGTAGACCCATCCACGGATGCCTGTCTTGCACTCGCACACCTCTCTCCTTGAGGGCCACAACTACGCCAGCGGATTATTCCACGGCCGGATCGCTTCAGGCAAGTTGCGCCTGTCTCACCGCCGGGACACTGCCGCGTGTGACTCCGGTCACATAGAGTGCCCAAATGCTGAACGGAAAATCAAGTCCCATAGTTCGATAATCCTCGGCAAATCAATGCCGCCGAAAAGCCATCCCTCCCGGACGCCGGATTTTGGGGGCCACCGCAGAGCGACAGCTTAACCCACCCGATATTTCTTTAGTATTTAAACGTCGGCGCGATAAGAAATGCGATCCACACGCCAACCTTTCGCCCGATCACTGCGTCTCACCTGCCGACAAATTCGACCACGGAGCGGGCCGGACTCCAAGCGAATCGCAGAGAGGAGAACGCGATGCGACGCTGGAGCTTCGGTCTACTGGCGCTACTCCTTGCCAGTACCCTGCCGCCTTATCTAAATTGTCAACAACTTACCTGGGAACAGTTGGATTCCGCCGGGTCGGCATCCTACCAATCCGGCAAATATCTCGATGCCGAGACGCAGCACCAGGCGGCTTTGCAGCAGGCGGAGGCGTTGCCACCCAATGACTTGCGTCTGGCCGTGAGTCTGAACAACCTGGCCATGGATTACCTGGCCGAGGGTAAGTACGCCCTGGCCGAACCCCTCTTCCGTCGCTCGCTCGAGATGCGAGAGAGACTGCTGGGCGCGCACAGCGCTCCCGCCGCGCGGACGCGCGATAACCTGGCCGCCCTCTATCAACTCCAGTCGCGAGTATCGGAGGCTGAGACGCTCTTCCAGCAGGCCCTGGCGGATCAGGAGGCCGTTCTCGGCCGGAACGACCCCGAGGTGGCGCGCACCTTGAACAATTTGAGCGTGCTTTACAGCGGGACCAGCCGTTACGAAGAAGCCGGTCGCCTGGCCCGGCGCGCCCTTGATATCGATGAAGCGACGCTTGCTCCGAACGACCCCGTACTTGCCACCTGTCTTGCGAACCTGGCTGGGGCCGAGATGATGCAAAACCGCGGCCTGGACGTGCAGCCACTCTACCAGCGCGCGCTGCGCATCGCCGAGAAGGCCCTCGGTCCGGACCATCCCGCCGTGGCGCCCATGCTGAATGGGCTCGCCGCGTTTTACGAGCGGGAGGGCAACAAAAAGCAGGCCGAAAAGCTCTTCAAGCGCGCCCTGGCGATCCAACAACGCGCGCTCGGGCCTGACAGTCCAGCGGTGGCCGCCACGCTCGCCAGTCTCTCGCAACTCCGCACGAGCGAACACAAGCATCGGCGGGAGGGCGCGCTTAACACTGAAGCGAATGGCGCCCCGGGCGGGCAACCGCAGGGCGAATTTCATTAGTCGACAGTCAACAGTTAGTTGACAGTCGACAACGCACAGTCGTAAGTCTGCCCAAAGCCGATAATTAATCTTTCGTGGAATACCCGAACAATAGAATGCCGACCTGCGCGCGTGCCGGTCGACCGTCTCGGGCGCCCTTTGACGTTCCATCACGTGTCCCAGCCAGAAACGCAGCGGCACCTGGTCACTCGACTTCTCCTCTTCAGGCTACTCACGGTTTCGATGTAAAATCGCCGGGCGTTACACAGGAAACGCGGTCTTCTGCGCCGGAGGTTTGCGATGACAGGAAGGGGCTTCATCTCGAAATTGCGCGTTTTGAACTGGATCGTTGGCGCTGCGTGTCTCTGGGCGTTGCTTTCAGTTGCAGGCAGAACGGGCGCGGCGGCCCCGGTTGAAGGCGCGAGGGCGGCACGACCGCCGGTCAGCCTGGTTCAGCTTGCCGAGCTGACGCCTTCGACCCGGGTCACGAGCGACTGGTTCGGTGCGGCCATCGCCGTCAGTGGCGACACGGTCGTAGTGGCAGATTTCGATCCGAACATCGAGTCCTACGGGACAGTAGATGTCTACGTGAAGCCTGCCAGCGGCTGGTCGAATATGACGCAGGTGGCGACGCTAAGTTCGTCCGACAACGGGCAGGGGTTCGGCGTTTCGGTTGCGATCAGCGGCGACACCATCGTGGTCGGAGCCGCAAACACTTCCAATTTCGCAGACCGATCAGCATTCGCAGACCAGGCGTCCGGACCGGGCGCCGCCTACGTATTCGTCAAACCCGCTTCCGGCTGGACGAACATGACGGAGACCGCCAGGCTGACGGCTTCTGACGGCCAGGACGGCGATGCGTTCGGCAACAGTGTGAGCATCAGCGGCAAAACCATAGCGGTCGGAGCCTTCTTCGCGAGCGATAGTTCGGGCAACAGCTTCGCCGGAAAAGCCTACGTCTTTGTGCGCCCGGGCGGCGGCTGGTCCGGAAATCTGCATGAAACCGCCGAACTCACCGCCAGCGACAGCCAGTTGCTGAACTACCTGGGCGCGTCGATCGCAACCAACGGGACCACGGTAGCGGCCGGCTCGTACGGCCACAACAACTTCGCGGGGGCGGAGTACGTGTTCGCGGAGCCGTCAGGCGGCTGGACGAGCATGACACAGACGGCCGAATTGAGCGCCTCCGATGCGACCAGCAGCGCCGACTTCGGATTTTCGTCGGCGATCACCGGGAACACGGTCCTTGTGGGCGCGGTGAACGCGCGCGACGGGCGCGGCGCAGCCTACATCTTCGCGGAGCCGACCAGCGGCTGGATCAACATGACCGAGACCGCCGAGCTTCTCGCGCCAGGCGCGGTATCGGGCTCGAGCTTCGGCGACTCCGTGGGAATCAGCGGAGGTCTCGCGGTGGTGGGCGCGCCCGGGGTAACGGTAGGCGCAAACGAGTTTCAAGGCGCCGCGTATCTATTTGTCAAACCGGCGACGGGCTGGAAGAACAGCTCGCATGCGCAGGAACTCACAGCGTCCGATGGCGCGGCGTTTGCCAACTTCGGTGCGTCGACAGCGGTGAGTGGCTCAAGCGTGGTGGCCGGCGCGCCGGCCAGCAACGCGCCGGGCGAGGCATATGTCTTCGGGCCATGATTACAGAACCCGGCGACAGGGCCTGGGGCGGTCATTAGGCGGATAAGCGCGGCTGGCAACGGCATCACGTTTCATTTTGTGACCGCCGCGTACAGAAACTGCCGACATTGAGAAGCACGTCCTGCGCTACGCTTGCTCCGACTAGGGCGCGGACTACCAGCCAACACCTGACCCATCCTGTCACACAAGCAAAGTGACTCCGCATGAGATTTCACGGAGCTTTAACCGCGCCGTAATCTCGCAAGCCGGATATTTGTTTCCGTGGGGGACCCTGAAGGGTTTTGAAAGAGCCTTCGATTCATGCCATTCCGAGCGCAGCGAGGAATCTCGTTCCTGAAAATAAACTACTTGTGAGATTCCTCGCCTCGCCCGGAATGACATGAGTCGAGTCTTTTATCATCCCGCCAGCTGAATGGAGGCTTACGATGAGGGCGAGCAGACTGTTATTGGCAGGCGCTGTGGTGGCTGCAGGCTTGGCTTTGTTGACGCACGGAACGACGGCGAATACGGACGTTGCGGCCTCGGGAAAAATCAAGCACGTGGTGCTGTTGAGCATTGACGGCATGCACGCCGTGGACCTCTACAACTGTTCCCACGGCATGGCGGGTGTGCACGGGGGCGAACCCTACTGTCCCAATCTGGCAGCCTTGGGCCAGACGGCGATCAACTACATGGCCACCACGTCGTCAAGGCCGTCGGACTCGTTTCCGGGACTCGCGGCGCTGGTTACGGGTGGTTCGCCGAAATCGACGGGCCTGTACTACGACGTAGCGTACGACCGGACTCTCGATCCACCGGCCCAGAAAACGGGTACTGGCCTGGGTCCCGGACCGTGTACAGTGAACGCGCCCGCCATCGGGACCACGACGGACTACGACCAGGGCATCGACTACGATGATACGAAACTGAATGGCGGAGCGCCGGGCGCCGGAACGACCGACGGCGGCAAGGCTTCGATCGACCCGAAACACCTGGTTCGCGATCCCAAGAACAACTGTGCGCCGGTGTATCCGTGGGACTTCGTCCGAACCAATACCATCTTCAGCGTGGTCCATGCCGCCGGCGGTTACACGGCCTGGATTGACAAGCATGCCTCGTACTCGTTCACCGCCGGACCGGGAGGCACTGGCCTGGACGACTACTATTCGCCGGAAGTGGACTCGGACGTCATCCCGCTTCCCATGGTAACGACGGCCGAAGGCGTCCCGTGCGCACCGATTCGCGATCGGATCGGCAGCTTGTCGTCCTGGACGGGCAGTTTCGCGAACATCCAGTGTTACGACGCCCTGAAGGTCGATGCCCTGCTGAATCAAATCGCCGGGAAGACGCATTCCGGCGCCCCCGCCCAGGTTCCAACCCTCTTTGGCATGAACTTCCAGTCGGTATACATCGGGGAAAGCCTGAACGAGACGGGCCTCGGCACGGGCGGCTATAAGAACGCGGCGGCCGAGCCAACCGAATTCCTGCTGCAGGAAATCGAGTTCGTCGATGCCTCCGTCGGCGAAATCATCAACGCGCTCAAGAACGCAGGCATCTATGACGACACGCTGCTGATCGTCACGGCCAAGCACGGCGAATCGCCGATCGACACACGTCATTACGTCGCCGACGGCAGCGACACGCCGGCCACGCTGCTCGGGCCCGCGATTCCCTGGTCGGAATCGCCGTTGAACACCTCGGGCATCGGCGCGACCGAAGACGACGTCTCCGTGCTCTGGCTGAGACAGGGAGCAAGCGTGATCGCGGCGGTGAATCGGCTCGAGGCCGATTCCACAGAGATCGGCCTGGGCGAGATCTACTACGGCCCGAGCCTGGCGCTGAACTACGGCATCGGAGGATGGGATGCGGGCGAGGATCCTAGAACGCCGGACATCATCGTCACGCCCAACGTCGGGGTCACTTATTCGGGCAGTACGACTATGGTGGGCGACCACGGCGGCTTCGCGCACGACGACACCAACGTGGTGCTGCTGGTGACAAACCCGAGCTTCACGCCGCTGACGGTCTATACTCCGGTGGCGACCACGCAGGTGGCGCCGACGATCGTGCAGGCGCTGGGAGTGAATCCGACGGCGCTCGACGCCGTGAAACTGGAAGGCACGGCGGTGTTGACTGAGGTGGGTTCCGAACTCTCGAAGTAGTCTGCGGCGGGCGCAGGAAAGAGGGCGTTGAGACGGTCAGGGCTGGCGGGCAGCGTGTGCGAATCACTCGACGGCAGCCATGCGCTGTCTCAACGCAGGGCCGGTAGAGCGACGCTATTGTGACTTCGACTCTTGTGCTGGCAGCGTGATCGTTACGTCGCGGTCGAGCCGCATGCCGATCAGCGATCCCGAGAGCAATGCGGCCTGCTTTCCTTTCGGGATCAGAAAGGCCATGGCGATGCCGGCGCCGGCGCCCGCGATTCCAGGTCCCAGGCCGCCGGCGGCGCCGGCCGCAGCGGGCACAAGGATCATCGCGGCCTGTTCCTTGTGGGAGGCGCCTTTCCCTTTGAGGTCGCCTTCCGGTCCCACTTTCTCGCTCCCGCCGTTCGACGCCGAGAAGACTTCGGTAAGCGATCCCTGAATCGCCACTTTCTCGCCGCTCGGCATCTCGATGGTGTCGAAGATCACCATCAGGTCGCCCCCGCGGCCGCGCCGCGCCGCTTCCTTCACCTCGCTCACGTGTCCGTCAACGCGGACGCCCTTGGTGAGCACGTCTTCGTCCTCTACGCTGACCGGGTCGAGCAGGGTGGTGAGCACGCGGTCTCCGGGCTTACTGGTCTTGGAATTCACGCTGCTGTGAAGCTGCAACTTGAATTCAGTGCCTTCGGGAATCACGAGCTGCGTGCCGTTGGGTGTGGCCGCATCGGGCTGGGCGGCCGCGTCGGGCTCCTCGACCAGAGGCTGCGCCGGCGGGGTGGGCTGCGCCGCCTGCCCTGCCTGCCCTTGATCCGGCTGGCCCGCCTGCGCGGGCTGCGTCTGGTCCGATTGCGGCGCCGGAGCGGGCTGCGTCCCTTGAGCAGGCTGGGCGGGCGGATTGTGCTGGTCCTGCGCCCGCACGCTCGGCGAACCGAGCGCCATCGCCAAGGCAAGGATGCAGCATCCGAAGAGCTTTTTTTCCATTATCTGCCTCGAAAACGGGTCGTTGCCGGTGAGCCCCGATTCCCACCTGCCCCATTTCAACATCAAACCGAGGCGTTCGTCAAAGCAAAAGCGACCCTATAGCGGGCGAGTCGCGGTTCCCCGGCCCTCAGGCGTAGGATGCGGTCCCGGGACGAAAGGTGGGTCGGGCAATCGGCGGTCCATAGACCGCCGCTACAGTCGCGGCAAAGGTGGAAGCCGTTATAATCAGGGAGTCGCATCGACTCCCCGGCGCGGCTCGCTGACCGGGCGTCTCGACCCGGTTTGCTCATGCTTCGACGCCTCAGCCCGCTTTTTCCATATCTCGCCCGCTATAAGAGGCGCTTCGTGGCGGGCTTCCTCACGCTCGCCATCTCACAACTGGTCGGCGTGATCGTGCCGCTGATCATCAAGGCCGGCATCGACGGACTCTCCCGCTCGGCGCCCGTGCGGACGCTCCTCTTCTACGCCGGCCTGATGCTGGGTGTCGCGCTGGTGAAGGCGGTATTCCAGTTCTGGATGCGCTGGATCCTGATCGGCATCTCGCGCGACATCGAGTACGATCTGCGCAACGACCTCTTTGCGCATCTCGAGAAGCTCTCGCAGCGCTATTACAACGAAACGCGCACGGGCGACCTGATGTCGAAGCTGACCAACGATCTCAGCGCCGTGCGCAATCTCGTCGGACCGGGAATCATGTACTCGGCGAGCACAATCGTGGTGGGTGTGGCCACCATCGCGCTGATGGTCCACCTCGATTGGCAGTTGACGTTGCTGGCGTTGATCCCGTTGCCGGTCGTCTCGGTCCTGGTCAAGATCTTCGGCCAGAAGATTCACGATCGCTTCGAGCGCATCCAGGCGCTCTACTCCGAACTCACGGAGCGGGTCCGCGAGAACCTGTCGGGCGTCCGCGTGGTGCGCGCTTTCTGCCAGGAAGAGCCTGAAATGGCGCTTTTCGACGGCATGAATTGCGAGATGGTGCGCCGCAACAAAGGGCTGATCTGGATCTCGAGCTTCCTCTGGCCCGTCCTCGCCCTGATGTTCTCGATCGCCTTCATGCTCATCCTTGTGTTCGGCGGCCGGCACGTGCTGGCCGGCCGGATTACAGTGGGCACGCTCGCCGCCTTCAACGTCTACCTGATGTACCTGATCTGGCCGATGATCGCGCTGGGCTGGGTTACAAATCTCGTGCAGCGCGGTCTGGCGTCGCTGGGGCGCTTGTGGCAGATTTTCGCGGCTCAGCCCGATATCGACGATCGCGCGGCAGCACCCGATGTGATCACCTCGATTCGCGGCGAGATCGAATTCCGCAACCTGACCTTCGCGTACAACGGCCGCCCGGTGCTGAAGAACATCAGCCTGCATATTCCCGCCGGACGTACGGTCGCGATTGTCGGCGAGACCGGCGCCGGGAAATCCACCCTGGTCGGGCTGATTCCGCGCTTGTGGGACGCGCCCGAAGGCAGCCTGCTGATCGATGGCGTGCCGGTGCGCCGGATTCCGCTGGCGCAGTTGCGGCACAGCATCGGATTCGTGCCGCAAGAGACGTTCCTGTTCAGTGAATCGATTCTTGAAAACGTCAAGTTCGGCGCGCCCGAGGCGACGCTCTCCGAGGCCGAGCGCGCCACCGCTATCGCAAACATTCTGCCGGAGATTCTGAGCTTCCCGAAAGGATTCGAGACCATGGTCGGCGAGCGCGGCCTGACCCTCTCCGGCGGCCAGAAGCAGCGCACGGCCATCGCCCGCGCGCTGATTCGCGATCCGCGCATTTTAATCCTTGATGACGCGCTCTCGAGCGTCGACACCGGGACCGAGGAGAAGATCCTGCAGGAACTCTCGGGCGTGGCCGCCGGCCGCACCACGCTCCTGATTTCGCACCGCGTGTCCACGGTCCAGAACGCCGACGAAATCGTGGTGCTGCGCGACGGCGAAATCGTCGAGCGGGGGACGCACGGCGAACTGCTCGCGAACGAGGGGTACTACGCGGAATTGTACCGGAGGCAGTTGATTGAAGAGGAGCTCGAAATGGAAGCGTGAGTTTGTCCTTGGTCCGTTGTCCGTGGTCAGTTGTCCGTTGTCGGTAGTTAGTTGCTTACCCATCGAACTATGGTCTGCACGAACAGGTATTTGAGCGGCACTTATGGCAGAGCCGAGCCGGGCGGTCCAACGATCGAATTTCGAGCAGCTGAAGGTCTACCAACTAGCGGAGAAGCTCGCCGACGAGATTTGGGCGGTCGTACTCAAGTGGGAGTATTTTGCACGAGACACCGTCGGCCGGCAGTTGGTACGAGCCGTCGACAGCATCGGCGCCAACATCGCGGAAGGAGTTGGCAGGGGCAGCTACCAGGACAATCGGCGCTTTGTGAGGGTCGCCCGTGGCTCGCTCAATGAGACGAAACACTGGCTGCGGCGGGCGCATCGGCGCGGCTTGCTTAGCAGGGAAGCGGTAGCAAACATAAGGCCGATCATCGACGAACTGGCGCCGAAGCTGAATGCCTACCTGCGTTCCATCGGCCCGGCTGCGGAATCAAGACAGGAACCGCAGGCAACGGACGACTGACAACGGACAACGGACTCTGGCGACGCAGTGAGGATGTCCGGCGGCAAAACTAATGGCAGAAGCCTTCCACGAAGAAGAAGTATTAGGCAAGGCCTACGACTCCCGCCTGATGCGGCGGCTGCTCACCTATCTGCGCCCGTACTGGCGCGTCGTGGTGCTGGCGCTGATCGCGATCTTCTTTTACGGCCTCTTGCAGGCGGTGCCGCCCTACCTGATGAAGGTGGAGGTGGACCGGTATCTCGATCCCACTCATCACGCCCAGATTCCCAAATTCCTGGCCGGTTTCCTCAGTCCGAATCCTATGGTGGGCATCATGCAGATCGCGCTGGCGCTCTTTCTGCCCAGCGCGGTGCTCACGTTCCTGCTCGAATTCGGGCAGGACTTCGCCATGCAGTTCGTCGGTCAAAAGGTGATGTACGACCTTCGAAAACAGATTTTCGGGCACCTGCAGCGGCTGGAGCTCAGCTTCTACGACCGCAATCCCGTCGGGCGGCTGGTTACGCGCGTCACCACGGACGTCGATGTGATGAACGATTTGTTTGCCTCGGGCGTGGTCGCTATCTTCGGAGACATCTTCACCTTGCTCAGCATCGTGGCCATCATGCTGAAGGTGAATTGGGCGCTCGCTCTGCTGACCTTTTCCGTGCTGCCGGTGATCGTGCTCGTCACGATGTGGTTCCGCAAAGCGGTCCGCGAGAGCTACCGGCGCATTCGCGTGGCCATTGCGCGCATCAACGCCTACCTGCAGGAACATTTGAGCGGCGTGGCCGTGCTGCAGCTTTTCAATCACGAGGACCGGAGCTACCGCGAGTTTGAAGCGATCAATCGCGTGCACATGGAAGCTTATAAGGACTCGATCCTCGCCTACGGGCTCTTCTTCCCGGCTGTCGAATTTCTGGGCGTCGCGGCCGTGGCCATCATCCTGTATTACGGCGGCTTGCGGAGCCTGGGCGGCGCCGTCACCGTGGGAACCGCGATCGCGTTCATTCAGTACTCGCAGCGCTTTTTCCGGCCGATCCAGGATTTGAGCGACAAGTACAATATCCTGCAGGCGGCCATGGCCAGCGCCGAGCGGATTTTCAAGCTGCTCGACGCGCCTGTTACTATCGCCGATCCCGAAAAGCCCCAGACGCTGCCGCGGTATGAAGCACCGGCACTCGCTACGGCTGCGGCCGGCGTCGCCTCAGACGACGGACGCCTCGCCGGCGATGGTCACGCCGCCGGCAATGGCCATGCTCAAGGCCACGGCGACGGCGTGCTCACGGGCGCGCGGATCGAATTCCGCCAGGTCGGGTTCGCCTATGACGGCGTGCACCGCGTGGTGGAGGACGTGAACTTCACCATCGAGCCCGGCGAGACCGTCGCCGTGGTCGGCCACACGGGCGCAGGAAAGACGACACTCACCAGCTTGCTGCTGCGTTACTACGAGGTACAGCAAGGTGCGATTCTGCTCGACGGAATCGACATCCGGCAGCTTCGCCTGGCCGATCTGCGGCGTAACTTCGGCCTGGTGCTCCAGGATTCATTCCTGTTCTCGGGCACCATCGCTTCGAATGTCCGGCTGGGCCTCACGCCCGGAATGAAACCGATCAGCGACGACGAAGTTCGCGAGGCCGCGCGGCAAGTGAACGCGCTGCCATTCATCGAAAATCTCCCGGCTGCATTCGACGAACCCGTGAAAGAGCGCGGCGTGACACTTTCAGTCGGGCAGAAACAGCTTCTGTGCTTCGCGCGGGCGCTGGCGTATCATCCGCGAGTGCTGATTCTCGACGAGGCCACCTCGAGCATCGACCCGCAGACGGAATACCTGATCCGCGAGGCGCTGCGCCGGATGCTTGAAAATCGCACGGCGCTGGTGATCGCGCACCGGCTCTCCACGATCCAGAACGCGTCGAAAATCGTCGTGATGCACAAGGGCCGCGTGCGGGAAATCGGAACGCACCAGGAACTGCTCGACCGGCGCGGGCTTTATTTCAAGCTGTACCAGCTTCAGTACAAGGATCAGGAGATCAAGACCGGAAGCCGGGAGTAGAAATGGTGAATTGTGAACGGTAAATGGTGAGTGCCAGCGATGCGGGGCGTTGACTCATGTCCGGGACGGTTGAGTCGAGACGAGCCTTCGGGCCGCTGGACATTAAGGCCAACGGGAGATGACCCGCAGCGGCCTGATCGCCGCGCCACCATTCACTGCTCCCGATTCCCTAGTTCCTCGTTAAAGCATACCGGCGATCGCGACCAGCAGTCCCAGCACACACATCGCCGCAGCAATGATCGACAGCGCTTTGCCAATCGATTCGAGCATCCCTGTTCTTTCCATACACCGCCTCCGCAGGACCTAGTGCCGTCCTACATGTCGAGGCTATGGCATCGTGCGGACCGTGTTGTCAGGAATCTGTGAAATGCTCGTCAATGCGATGTCGTTTTCTTGTCAGAGCTGGCACCTTGACGGCCGACGGACCGGGACCCTAGAATCGAACCGGTGTGCCCGCACATCAAATCACTGAAGGCGGGCTTGATTCAAGCGAGTAATAAACCAGAGGAATTCAAACCGTGAGCACGGACTCGATCAAGAACAGCTTTATTTCCCCCCAATCCATCCGACCAAGGAGTGCCGGAATGTATCCTGAAGAATTTGTCGCGCCCATGCGCGAAGAACTTACCAGCATCGGCTTTCGCGAGCTGCGCACGCCTGAGGAGGTGGACGCGGCCCTGACCCAGAGCCCGGGAACCACGCTGGTGGTGGTCAACTCGATTTGCGGCTGCGCGGCAGGCAAAGCCCGGCCCGGCGTGGCCGCGGCGCTGAACAACGCGAATCGTCCGGACAACCTGACGACCGTCTTTGCGGGCCAGGACCGCGAGGCTACGGACCGTGCGCGCGGCTATTTCACCGGCTATCCGCCGTCTTCGCCCTCGATCGCCCTGCTGCGCGACGGCAAGCTGCTATTCATGATGGAGCGCCGCGACATCGAAGGACGCGACCCGTACTCGATCGCCGACGACTTGACGCGCGCGTTCGATCAGTTCTGTACTCCCGCGGCCGCGGCGGCGAAATCGTGAGAGAAGTCGAAGGTCGAAAATCCGATCGCATAGAACAGCGCACGATAAGATAACCGAAAGAATCGATCCGATAAGATAGGCTGCCACGGCGCTCAGCAGTCCGGTCATGACGATGATCCATCAGAGCCTGCGAAGCGCGCCAGCCTGGAATACTCCGCACCGCCCGGCTTGAGTTTGCTCTCGAAGAGGAAGAATTCCGAGGCGGCGAATCGTCCGAAGTTGGCGGGGCCGCCTTGGTCGAGCGCGGCCTGCAGGACCGGCTGCGGGCGCTGGCTTTCGATCCGGGCCAGCGTCAGATGGGGGTGAAACTCCCGATCTTCCCTCGGAAAACCGAGCGGCTCCATGGCCGCTTCGATTCTGCCGGCGAGATGGGCGAGCGCCGGCGGCGCTTCCAACCCGGCCCAGAAGACGCGCGGCCGGCGCGCGCTGGGGAAGAATCCGAATCCCGCCACTTCGATTTCGAAAGAATCGAATGAACCGAACTTGCTTAACACGCCGATAACCTCGGGCAGACGCGGCGCCGCGACCTCGCCCAGAAACTTCAGCGTGACGTGCACGCCTTCAGGACGCGTCCAGCGGATATCCTTGTTTCCGGCGCACGCGGCTCGCAGACGCGCTTGTTCACGCGACAGCGCCGCGCGGATGGAATCGGGGAGGTCGATGGCGATGAAGAGTCGCATGGCGAGCGAATACCGAACAGCGAGTAGAGGGGTGGTACGGGATGAATGGTAAATAGTGAATTGTAAATGGTGAATGATCCAGATTTTTGAACCTTCCCCGTGTTCTCTACTCCGCGGAACGGCAGCTAATCACAATTCACAATTGACCATTCACTATTTCCTATTCACCATTCACGATTTCCCATTCAAGATTCAAGATTCAAGATTCCAGATTCAAGATTCCGGATCGCAGATTTCTCACTCCCTCACCCTTCTTCGAATCATCTCCAGCGCCGCCACCGACGACCACGTGCGGATACGTTCGCGGTCGCCGGGAAACTGGAACCGCCGCACCTCCGTTGAGCGATCATCGGCAAGCGCGATGAACACCAATCCCACAGGCTTCTCCGGCGTGCCGCCACTGGGACCCGCGATGCCGGTGATACCGATGCCGACGGATGCGCCGGTGCGGCGTCGAACACCCTCCGCCAGCGCCTGCGCCACCGGTTGCGACACCGCGCCCTCGGAGGCGATCAGTTCCGCCGGCACGCCGACGAGGCGCGTCTTCAGATCGTTGCTATAAGCGACCACGCCGCCAACGAAGAAGCTCGAGCTTCCCGGGACGCGCGTCAGGCGTTCAGCCACCAGCCCGCCGGTGCAACTCTCGGCGGTGGCCACGGTCTTCTGCTTCATGACCAGGTACATCCCCACCACTTCCTCGAGCGATTCGCCGCGGCTCGAGAAGATGTGGTCGCCGAGCGCAAGCTCAAACTTGTCGCCGAGTTCCGTGAGCAGGGCGTCGGCCTCCGCGTCGTTCGATCCGTGAGCGCGCAGATGAACCTCGATCGTGCCCAGCACCGAAAGGATCGTGGTCTCGGGATTGGTGTACTGCTTGAACGCCGGAGCAATCCGCCGGTCGACTTCGGACTCCGGCAATCCGACCACCTTGTAGGTGCGCGTGCGGATTCGCGTTCCGCCGGCGCGCCTCGCGAGCCGGGGTATGCATTCCGCCTCGAACATGGCTTCGAGTTCCCACGGCGGACCCGGCAGCAGCACGAGGATGCGTTCGTCCTGCTCGATCCACAGTCCGGGCGCCGTACCTCGCGAGTTGGGCAGCCACTCCGCGCCCCGCGGCACCAGCGTCTGGCGGAGATTATTGGCGGGCATGGCGCGCCCGAGCTTCGCCCAGCGCTCCTCGAGACTCTTCCGAAGCTCCGGCACCTCGAGCAAGGGGCGATCGAGCACGTCACCGACGACCTCGCGGTTGACGTCGTCTTCGGTGGGGCCGAGCCCGCCGGTCAGGATCACAAGCCCGGAGCGCTCGATGGCCTGCCGCAGCGACGCGGCCAGGCGCTCGCGGTCGTCGCCCACGATGGTCTTGAACCGCACCTCGATTCCGAGGCTATTCAGCTTGCCTGTGAGATAAAGCGAATTGGTGTCCTGCCGGAAAGGGGTAAGAAGCTCGGAACCGACGGCGATGATTTCGGCGTCCATGAGGCGGTGGCTAGTGACTAGTGGCTAGAATTGAGCCATTGAGTGATTGAGCGATTGAGTGAATGACCCTTGCCCAGCCGCCGGATGGCCTCGTTGAACTCAATGACCCCATCGCTCGATGACTCAATCACTCAATCTCTCAATGTCCCAATCCCTCGACGTCCAGAAACAGCTCCACCAGCGAGTCGCCGGTCGCGACCACGAGCGAGCGGTGCGGCGTAAACGCCAAGCCCACGATACCCTGCCCCGAGATCACCACTTCCGCGTCGCGGCCCTGCGGCGTCATGCGGACCACGCCGCGATTACCGGCCAGGCTGGCGGCGACGTACAGGTTTCCCTGGGCGTCGAAGGTCAAGCCCTGGGGGCGTCCGAGGCCCCGATAGAAGCAGGAGACGTCGCCCGCGGGCGAGACGCGCAATATCTGATCGAAGCTCGAAGTGGTCGGGCTGGTCACGTAGAGGTGCCGGTCGGGCCCAAAGGCCAGATGGTACGCGGCGACGCTCGGCTCGAGCGTGGTAAAGACAAAAATCTGCCGCTCCGGACTGATCTTGAAAATCGTGCCGCTGCGATCGCCCACGTAGAGATTGCCGTCGCTGTCGAAAGCGAGCCCGGTGGCGACGCCCATGCCCTCGGCATAGGTCTCGCGCTGGCCGTCGGGGGTTACCTGGTGGACCACGCCGTCGAGCCGGCTGGAAACGTACAGGAATCCGTCGCGGTCAAAGGCCAGGCCGGTGGCGTTCATGATGTCGGTCAGGAACGGCCGCATCGAACGGTTGTTGTCGACCTTGAAGACCGAAACCGGCGTCTTCTGCCCGCGTCCGCCGCTCAAGGTGCTGAAGATGTTTCCCGCCGCATCCACCGCGGGATTGGCGACGGGATGGAGGCCCTCGGCGATCGTTAACCCGACCGCAACGGAGACCGGCGCGCTCACGGCGCGGCCGTTGTCAACGGTCAGGTTGCCGCTGGTGACGCCTTCCGGCACGCGTACCACCAGGTGGTTCGTCGAGCTGAACACCACATTTGCCGCGAGGTCGCCGAAACGGACCTGCGGACGCAGATGACCGTTCTCGGTGAAGCCGTGCCCGCGCAGGGCGATCTCGCCGCCGGAAATGGCCGCGAGCGGCGTCACGCGCTCGATCCGGGGCCGACCTGCCGCCGCGCCTTGACCACCCGTGCCGGGTTTGCTGTTCTTCTTCCAGAGTGTCATTTCAGCCCGTATCTCAGAAGACTAAGGGCAATCAACGCCCATATGCCGGCGGCAAAATCGTCGAGCATGATGCCCCGGCCGCCACGCAGGCGCTCCAAACGCCGCGCCGGAAACGGCTTGATCACGTCAAAGACGCGGAAAAGCAAGTAACCGCCCAGCAGCCATTTCCATCCAGCCCGCGGACTCGCCACCAACGCGATCATCTGGCCCATGACTTCGTCCACGATCACGTGGCCGGGATCCTTGCGGCCAAAGTACGCCTCGGCCGCGGTGGCCGAGGGTATACCGAGCGCCAGAATCACCAGGGCGGCGACCGCAATCGCGATCGAAACCCAGAAGCGCGGCACCGGAAGCCGCGCCAATGCCACCACCAGCCCGGCTCCCACCGCCGCCCCGGCGCTGCCGGGCGCGATAGGAATGTAGCCCAGGCCGCCGCAAGTAGCGATCCATACGCCCAAGCCCGGCCGCTTAGTCCCCGGCAGTGCCGTTCCGGTCTCCAACCTCGCTCTCCGCCGATTCCTCGGGCTTCCCGGCCTCTTCTTCGCTCGCCGCCGATGAGATCCGGTAACGCCCGGCCAGCCAGTTGTCCAGATCGACCAGGCGGCAGCGCTCGCTGCAGAAAGGCCGCCACCGGTTCCCTTCCCACGTAGTCTCGCGGTTACAGATCGGACAACGCACAACAACACCGCATACGTTCGCGTACTCCCCGATTTCGACGCTGTAGCGGCGGTGTCCTCACCGCCGCGCCCACATCACAAATCTTCCGGCGGTGCGGACACCGCCGCTACAGCGTCGAAATCGGGACACTACCCGCTGCATCGCGGACGACGCCAGCAGGCTGGATCTGAACCAGCCGCCCCGCGCCTGAGGGCACGCTCCTGGGCTCCGCAGTAACGTCTCTCGTCAGCAAATCTGCAAAACGGCCGGCTTCAAGCCGCGCGACCAGGTCGTAGTCCGCCGTCTCGGTGATCGTGGCCCAGCGGAATTCGCCCGCGACTGGCTCCGTACCCTCGAAATCGTTGATCAACACGCGGCCGTCGATCTCCGGCGCCTGCGATTCGAGCCGCCCCGTGAACAACAGGTCTGTTTCTTCCGCGCGCCCTTCGACCAGGACCGGCACGCGCTGGCCGATGCGACTGCGAAGCTTCCGGCGCGATATACGCCGCTGCAGGCTCAGAATCTTGCGGCGGCGGCTCTCGGCAACTCGTTTCGGCACCGCTCCCGGCAAGCCGAAGGCCGCACTGGACTCCTCGTTCGAATACGTGAACACGCCCAGATGATCCAACTCGGCCTGCTCCACGAAATCGCACAGCGCCCTGAAATCGTCATCCGTCTCGCCGGGGAATCCGACGATCATGGTGGTGCGCAGCGTCACGTCGGGGATCGCAGACCGAATCTTGCCGAGCATCTTCAGAAATTGGGCGCCCTCGGAGCCTCGACGCATCCCCTTCAGCACGGCGCGGCTGGCGTGCTGCAGCGGGATATCAAAGTAGCGGGCGACTTTGGGCGATCCCGCCACGGCTTCGATCAAACGATCGGTCAGGCGGTTCGGATAGCAGTAGAGAAACCGCACCCATACCAGTTCCGGAATGCGGGCAAGCTCCTCCAGAAGCATTGCCAAGCCGTCGCGCAAGCCGAGATCGGCTCCGTAGCTGGTGGTGTCCTGTCCTACCAGGACCAGTTCGCGCACACCCTGCCGCGCCAGATTTTCCCCTTCGCGCAACACAGACTCGAACCGGCGCGAGCGAAACTTGCCCCGCATTTGCGGAATCACGCAGAAACTGCAAGGATGATCGCAGCCTTCGGCGATCTTCAGATAAGCGAAATAAGAAGGCGTGGAAAGGACGCGGGGCGTGAATTCGGTATAGAGATACGGGTCAAAAGGATGGCTCAAGCTGCGCCCGGCGTGCTTTCCGTTGCCGTCCGGCGCGGAGTTCGAATCGGCACGCGGCTCGCAGGCTTCAACCACGCGCTCCAGCTCGTTGGTGCCGATGACGAAATCGACTTCGGGAATCTCCTTGAGAATCTCCTGGCGATAACGCTCCACGAGGCATCCGGCCACCACGAGACGCCGGGCTTTGCCCGACGTTTTGTGCCCCGCCATCTCCAGAATGGTTTCGATGGATTCCTGCTTGGCGGGCTCGATGAAGCTGCAGGTGTTAACGATCAACACGTCGGCCTCTTCAGGCGCCGACACCAACTCCCATCCGCGGGCGGCAAGCTGCCCGAGCATCACTTCGCTGTCCACGAGGTTCTTGGGACAGCCCAAACTGACCATTCCCACTTTAGGCATAGATCACAGACACTTGACCGTCAACAGTCGACAGTTCACCGCTGAGCCGGATTCTTGTTTCGATCAACATCAGTTCTGACAGTTTGCCCGATAGCGCGGGCTGCCGCTGTTGTGAACTGCGCTCGAGCGCGTGAAAAAAGTCCGACCTTGAAATTTTAGCATAGCTGGCCGGACGACCCGAGGACCGTCGAGCGGTCGGCTCACAGTCGACAGTTGACAGTCGACAGTTCATTGCCCGGCCCAATTCCGGTGTCAATCAACATCACTTCCAACAAGTCCGCCGGGAATGCCGCGCTGCTGCCATGGCGATCCTGGCGAGGACCTTGTGCCGGAAGAGAAATTCCTCCGGGGACTCCGATTCGTAGTCTTCGAGATCTTCTAATAACGGGTCCCGCGGCCGCCACCACGACCCGTGCTGTAGCGGCGGTGTCCTCACCGCCGCCTCGGCGCGCAGATCTTCCGGCCCTGAGGACACGGCCGCTACAGGTATCGAGCTTTCGCTCGGCGGTGTCCTCACCGCCGCCTCGGCGCGCAGATCTTCCGGCCGTGAGGACACGGCCGCTACAGCTGAGGCCGATTTCCATCCCAGTGTGCCTAAAATGGCGCTTCCGATCCGGCCTGCGGCCTTGCAGATCGCATCCCAGCGTGATCGGTCGGCTTGCGGTGAACCTCCGGAGGGACCAGAAGGAACGGCCCGACACTGCGGCGGCACGCGGCGTACGATTTGCGAGCCGGATTTGCAGTCCTCCCGCACCCGCCGGGCCTTCGGCGGCTTCCCTTCCAGGTCCTCAACGTCCGGAACCCAGCCATAACGCGCCCGGCGCCGGCGCGACGGCGCCGGATTGATGAGTGCAAAGCCCCATCCGGCCTTGTTGGTGATCGTCAGGCGCCGGGGCACTACGAAATTTGCCGCGTATCTATATATGCCCACTCCACTTTCCAGCTTCGTTCGTAGGCATGTTTTCGCCACTTTCCGGCCTCGCCGGCCGCTTTCAATGCACCACGCGCGCACCGCCAGGGACTCCAGACGCCGCCACACGAACTCGCTGGGGTTCTCGTGCGACCTCAGAAGCTCCTCGAAAATGAAGTCGAAGAAATACACCGCCTCGGCGTCGCCGGTGCGGGCGAGCTTGTCGCGAAAGGTCCGCCGCCGGCTGCGTTCACCATGCCGCAAGGCGTTCAGGCACGACCAGGCTTTGCCGCGGGCGGTACGGGGTCCGGTGGATTTGAGGGAATTCAGGCGGCGGGCCCAAAGGGCAGCCGGAGTCAGCGCGGGCGAACGGCGCAAAGGCATGGCGATGACCTCCGGGGTGGAGATA
>JASHQD010000243.1 GCA_030037755.1 Terriglobia bacterium | reverse complement strand
TGACCACGGTGTACAGCTTCTGTCCTGAAAGCCATTGCCCCGACGGTAAGATACCCCTGGCCGGTGTGGTCGAAGGTTTCGATGGGAGTTTCTACGGCACTACTGAGCGCGGAGGCGGTAGCCCGGCGTGTGAATCTCAGAATTTCAGCGGATGCGGCACGGTCTTTAGGCTCACCGCGAGCGGCGTGCTGACGACTCTGCATCGGTTCCATTTGAGTGACGGAGCCGAGCCCGAGTCGGCGCTCGTCCAGGGCACGGATGGGAACTTTTACGGAACGACGATAATCGGGGGCAATAACGGCTGCGATGGGGGTACCACGAGTTGCGGGACAATCTTCAAGATCACTCCCAGTGGTGCATTCACCAGTCTTTACCTCTTCTGCTCAGAATTCGAGTGTACCGACGGTTTCTGGCCCCAGGCGGGTCTGATGCAAGGGAGCGATGGGAATCTTTATGGGGACACGGTGAGGGGCGGGTACATTAGCAACTCCTGCCCGTATGGTTGTGGAACCTTGTTCGAGATCACGCCCAGCGGCATGCGTACCACTCTGTACGAATTCGGTTATCCAGGACCCGACCAACCCGAGGCGCCCTTGGCGCAGGACACGAGTGGGCTTTTCTACGGGAGTGCGCCGTACTTCACCTACAATTACCAGTGCGACGGCGTCTGCGGCGAGATATTCACCCTTTCGGTAGGTCTCGGCCCGTTCGTGGAAGCACAACCCACCTCCGGGACAGTGGGAAGACTAGTCAAAGTCCTAGACACAAATCTGACGGGCGCAACCAGCGTCACCTTCAGCGGCACGTCGGCCACGTTCACCGTCGTCTCGCCGTCGCTGATCACGACGACCGTCCCCGTCGGCGCTACGACGGGCACGGTCCAAGTCCTAACGCCGGGCGGGACGCTGAACAGCAACGTGCCGTTCCGCGTACTCCCGTAACCGTACCGGGGTAGCTTTTCGTCAGCCGCGACAAGTGGAAGAGAACGAGGAGACTTCATGCAAAGGATCAGCCGCCGAGGATCAGTCTCAGAGGGACTCTTGTTGGGCGCTCTGGTTGTGGCCTGGGGAACGGGGTGGGCGCAGTCGAATCCGATTCCATTGATTAATCAGCCCCTGGTGCCGGATGCCGTCGCTCCCGGCTCGGTCGCCTTCACCCTGACAGTGAACGGCACCGGGTTCACGGCGGGAGCGGTCGTAAAGTGGAATGGCAGTCCCTTGCCCACCACCTTTGTGAAGGAATCACAACTGACGGCGAGCGTCTCGGCGAGTCAAGTCGTTTCAGAGAAGACAGCCTCGATCACGGTCACGAATCCGCCGCCGGGAGGCGGTACCTCCAACTCCGTGTATTTTACGGTGACCCTCCCAACACCCAGCGTGTTGTTCACGACGAGCTACTCGCCTGCAAGCGAAAGTCCGGCACAAATCGTTGGAGCCGATTTCAATGGCGACGGTAAAGGTGACGTAGCTGTTGCAGCTACCGACGGGGGCCGTCCATATGACAATGGTACCGTCGACGTCTATCTCGGGAACGGTAATGGCACGTTCCAGAATCGGCAGGAATATCCCGTCGAACAAGTTTACCTGCTGGCAACCGCTGACGTTAACCAGGACGGGTATCCCGACCTCATCGCGGCCAACGGGAGCATTGTGCAAATTCTGCTCGGGACCGGTACTGGAACCTTCACGTATGGAAACAGCTACTCGATCACCGACGGCACACTTGGAATCTGCGTGGGAGATTTTGACGGGAACGGAACACTGGATTTGGCCATCTCGACCTCCGGGCCGAATGTGGTGATTCTGCTGGGAAATGGAGACGGAACCTTTCAAACAGGCGCGACGGTTCCCTTGACCGCGGAAGGCGAGTACCTGGTGACGGGCGACTTCAACGGAGACGGCCATCTCGACCTTGCCGTGACGCTTGTCGATGACAGCGACATTGACGTCCTGCTCGGGCAAGGGAATGGGACGTTCGGCACGCCTGCCACCTACCCAGTGGGCGGGACATACCCGTTCGGAATCGTGGCCGGAGACCTCAACCAGGACGGGATACTCGATTTGGCAGTCGGGAATAACCCCAACGAAGTTGTCACCGTGTTTATTGGCAACGGCGAAGGGACTTTCCAGAATGGCACGACGTACGTGGCAGGTGCTGGTGGGGCATTCCTGAATCTCGGGGACTTCAACGGTGACAACATTCCGGACTTGGCCGTGGCCGGTTCGGTGGCACTTTTTGAAGACGGCATCAGCATCATGCTTGGTAATGGGAACGGGACCTTCCAACAGTACGCATTTACCGAGTTCGCATCTGCCCTTTATGGAATGACGACGGTGGATCTCACCGGCAACGGCCGGCTGGACTTCGCACTCACCGACGGCCTCGACCAGGTAGTTTGGAGTGCGCTCCAGGGCCCGTTCGTCGGCCTTTCGCCCGGTAGTCTTTCGTTCGGCAATCAGTATGTGGAGACGAGCAGTTCTCCGCAAGTCGTCACGCTGACGAACACCGGCACGGCATCGCTGCTGATCAGCAGTATCGCAATCGGAGGCACGAATTCCGGAGACTTCTCCCAGACCAATACGTGCGGCAGCTCTGTCAATCCCGGCGCGAACTGTGCGATCACCGTCGTCTTCACGCCGACTGCAACCGGGAGTCGTGCGGCCAATGTAACCATTACCGACAATGCGCCGGAGAGCCCGCAAACCGTCAGCCTGAGCGGCACGGGGACATCGGCCCAAGTGAGTTTTTCCCCGGCCTTGGTGACCTACTCAACTCAACTGGTCGGCACGGTAAGTCCACCGCAGAACGTGACGCTGACCAATGCGGGTACCGGCACACTCTTGATCGCGAGCAGAACCGTGACGGGTGACTTCAACGAAGTCGATACCTGCGGAGGCAGCGTGGCTGCGGGTGCGAATTGTACGGTTACGATCCGATACAAGCCTCTCACCAAGGGAGCGATGAGCGGTTCAGTGGCATTCACGGATAATGCGCCGGCAAGCCCGCAAAGCCTGCCACTTTCGGGAACGGGCACCGTTGTCAACCTCTCCACCATGAATCTGGACTTCGGCATTGTGCGAGTGGGTCAACGCAGTGCGCCCGCCGTTGTCACCTTGACGAACGAGGCCTCGAACGCGCTGGAAATCTCGAATATCGCAATCTCTGGAGGCGACGCCTCCGATTTCCAGGAGTCAAATACATGCAGTCGGGGCCTCGGTGCGAGAAGGAGCTGCGAAATCACGATTACATTCGCACCGAAATCCACGGGGAGTCTAAACGCAACGCTTGGCATCGTGGACAACGGTGGCGGCAGCCCGCAGGAAGTAATTCTCAGCGGCACGGGCATACAGTGAGTTGCCGTACGCAACGTGCCGTTCGGGTGATCCAGTGACGCTGATTCCTTACTTGGTAGCAGGGAGGATACAGGATGAGGAAAATCCGACGAGTTGAAACCCCGGGCAGCAGGAGGTGGTTGAAGACAGCCTGCGCCGCCCTGCTGGCTTGCGGCACGCTGCCGCTCCCCGCGCCCGCGCAGAAGTTCAGGAGCCTGGTGAGTTTCGATGGCACGAACGGGTCCGAGCCTGGGTCCCAGCCCTACCTGGTGCAGGGCACGGATGGGAACTTATGGGGGACAGCAACAGGAGGCGGCCCGTACGGCTGCGGCACGGCGTTCAAGATGACACCGGCCGGAACACTGACGACAGCCTTCGCTTTCGGTTGCACGAATGGCAATGAGCCTGGAGGAGTGGCTCTGGGTTCTGACGGCGACTATTATGGGGTGACCTTCTTCGGGGGTGCCAGCAGCGATGGCTTGTTATTCAAGCTGACGCCTGGGGGCACTTTGACAGTGCTGGCAAGCTTCGACGGGGCCAACGGGTCAGAGCCGAACGGAGCACCCACGCAGGCCACAGACGGCGATTTCTATGGCACGACCTACAGCGGCGGCCCCGAGGACCTGGGCACCGTGTACAAGCTGACTCCCGCCGGTGAGCTGACCACGGTGTATGACTTCGATTGGACTCACGGTGCCCAGCCTTACGCGGGCGTCGTGCAAGGGCGGGACGGAAACCTGTACGGCACCACTTACAGCGGCGGGAGCGGCTCAGGCGTCGTATTCAAGCTGACGCCCAGCGGGACGATCACGGTGCTGCACGATTTTCAAGGCTCAGAGGGCTCGTCCCCGGTGACGGAGTTGGTGCAGGGTACAGACGGTAATTTCTACGGTACGACCTTCTACGGCGGGGCCGACAATGACGGCACCGTCTTCAGAGTCACGCCGACAGGCACCTTCACCCTGCTCCACAGCTTCAGTGGAACCGATGGTTACACCCCGGGTACGCTGATGCAAGCCACGGACGGGAACTTCTACGGCACTACCGCCTATGGCGGCGGAACAGGAGGCGAGGGCACTGTTTTCAAGATGACCACGGCAGGTTCGCTGGTTACCCTGCATAATTTCGCCGGCAGCGACGGGGCCCAGCCCAACAGTGCGCTTGTCCAGGATACGGATAGCGGATTCTACGGCACGACGGAAGGCGGCGGAACATCGGGCGAGGGCACGGTCTTCGGCCTGTCTGTAGGCACTCACATAGAAGCGTAGAAATTTGAACACAGGCCCGGTGTGGGAGGCGAGTCAGCATCATCGCCGTAGGCGGTTTCTGCTTTGAGCATCATCGCCGCAGGCGGGTTCGGGAACCGCTGGATTTGGTAGGATGATCTCCCGGAGGCATAA
>JASHQD010000242.1 GCA_030037755.1 Terriglobia bacterium | reverse complement strand
GGCCAGCACCGCCAGCAATCCGGCGATGGCCATGGTGGTCGCGATCATGAATTCCTGATCGCCCCACGCGGCGATGGCCAGTTTCTCCGCGGGCCAGCCCGAGAACGAATATCTCGGCACTTCGTAGATCGCGATCACCAGCCCGAAAGCGGAAAGCAGCGCCACGAGCTGAATGCCGAGCTTGCGAATGTCGCCGGGATTCGGAAGGAACTGCAGATCAACCACCGAGGTGAGGAAGTTGCGGTAGAGGACCCGGAATTGTGCGCGCGGTTCGATCATGGCTATAACCGCATGACTTCGCCGATTTCGCGGGCGATGGCAGAAGTGTCCTGCTCGGCAGTGAACTGCGAAAAAATGGCCTCGAGCGTCTCGAGCGCGAGCGACGCTCGCAAACATTCGATCGAATCGTTGGCGACCACGCGTCCTTTGTGCAGGATCACCACGTGCGAGCAGATGCGCTCCACCGCTTCGAGTTCGTGCGAGCTGAACAGCACCACTTTTCCTTGCTCCGCCAGGTTCTGAAACAGGCTGCGGAGGACCAGCGCCGAGTTCACGTCCAGGCCCGTGAAGGGCTCGTCGAGGAGAACGAGTTCCGGATTGTGCAGCAGCGCCGCGGCGAGCAGTATCTTCTGTCGCATACCTTTGGAGTATGAAGAAATCGGCACAAAACGGTTGGGAAAGAGCGAAAAAAGGCGCAGAAATCCTTCGATCTTTTCCTTGAGCTTGCGCTGGGGAATGCCGCGAAGCTGCCCGACCATCTCCAGGTATTCAAGGCCCGTCAGATGCCCATAGAGGTGCGGCTCTTCGGGAACGTATCCCAGGCGTTGCTTGTGGGCGATCCGGTCGCGTTGGATCGGTACGCCCTGGAAGAGAATCTCGCCGCCGCTCGGCTCGATCAGCCCGGCGATCATTTTGAGGGTCGTCGATTTGCCGGACCCGTTCGGGCCAAGGTAGCCCGTTACTTCGCCCGGTCGCGCGACGAAGCTCACCTCACGCACGGCAGCGATACCGTTGAACAATTTCGTGACTTGACGTATTTCGAGCACGTCGATTCTCCTCAGTCGGCGATGATCGACAGGCGGCGCTTCGCAGTCGAACGATCGCCTGCGAGCGCGGGCATCCCTGCCCGCCGGGCAGAGTGCTTCTCGATCGAGAATCGCCGCCTCTGGAACGCGTACACGAGGACGATTGCGAAGAACAGCATGAAGACGAGCGGAGCATCTCCGACGGGCGTCGTGGCCAGGATTGCGGCCGGTTCGGGCGTAGCGCTCGCAGGGGCAGCGTTGCTGGAAACCACGGGCGCAGCGCTCCTCGATGCGGTTGCGGTGGCCGCGGATGAATTCATACGCCGGACCGACGCTGTCCGCGTGGCATGATTTGCCGTAAGCGCGGTCACGATCCCGACTTGCAGCAGTGCTCCCAGCACCGCGGCGGCAACTCGCCACGACCGGGCGGGCACGATGCGCGAACTCCGGGGGCGCAGCAGCCACTGACGGAGCATCGAAATCAGCCCATCGAGCAGAAGCGCGACAGCGCCTTCGGTGGCGACGGTTTCGTCGAAGAGCCACAGCATCTCGTCGGCGAATCGCTTGCGGAAGAACGGCGGATGCAGCCACAGCAGCGCGCGATAGACGGGTCGGCAGATGGTTGAACTCATACGGCCCTCTCAGGTTTCGACAGCGGCAGATGGCGCCTGGCCTCTTGAATGACCGCTTCCAATCGCGAGACCTCCGCGGCCAGCACACTGCGGCCGAGACCCGTCAGCCGGTAATAGCGACGCCGCGCATCGTCGCCGGCGGATCGCGTGGAAGTCTCGGTGATCGCGCCCTGGTCGACAAGCTTCTGCAGATTGTCGTAGAGCGTCCCCGGACCCAGCTTGTATTGTCCGCCGGACTGGCGCGCGACCTCCTGCATGATCCCGTAGCCGTGACGGTCCTCGGCGGCGAGCGCCAGCAGAATGTACAGGGTCGCGCGGGAGAGGGGAAGGAAGGAACTGGCATTCAGTTTCATACTCGGATCTCGTTATATCGGATTCCGAGTGAGTTGTCAAGAGAGCAGTCGACAGGTGACAGTCGACAGTCAACAGTTGGAAATGGTGAATGGTGAAACCTCGACTTGCCGGTTCCACTCGTCGGGCGTCTCGCGCCTTCGCGTTTCAGCCCATACACCTTCGGTTCGCAAAGGCTCGCACGTCAGCCGCCTCGCCGTTGCAGACCGCTTAGACGTCCGTCTAGGACTGTCGACTGCGAACTGTCGACTTCATTATTCTTGCAGAAGCTTTTTCCATCGCTCCCACGCCCCGGTGCGAGCCTTGCTGTTGGCGTCGCTCGCGTCCGGCGCCTCTCCGGCGCGCATGAATCCGTGTCCCGCGCCTTCATAAAGCACGGGCTGGTAGGTTTTGGCCGCGGCTTTCATGTCAACCGTGGCTTGCGTGATGGTCGCGTCGATGCGGGCGTCTTCGCCGCCGTAAAATCCATAAACTGGCGCCTTGATGCGCGCCATGGCGTCTTTCGCGGGCGGCGGTCCGTAGAAGACGAATGCGGCGGCGAGATCCGGCCTGTTGGTGGCAAAGCGAAAACTCTGGCCGCCGCCCCAGCAGAATCCGGCGACGAAGAGCTTGCCGTTAGCCGCGGGAAGCTTGAGCGCATAGTCCGCGGCGGCATGGAGATCGGCCGTGATCTGGTCGGGATCGAGGTGGCTGACGGCCTCCATCGCTTTGTCCTGAGAGAGATCGCTGGTGCGTCCGCCGTTCGGCGCCATGCCGGAGAGCAGGTCGGGCGCGACCGCGATGTATCCGGCGGCCGCCACTTCATCGGTGAGTTCCTCGGCCCAATCCGTCAAACCGAAGATCTCGTGGATGATCAGCACCACGGGCGTCTTGTCCTTCGACTCGGGATAGACCACGAACGTTTGGACCGGGCGGCCATCGTGCTTCACGGTGACCCATTCGCGATGTCGCGGAGATTTGTCGAGTCGCGCGCGAGCCCAGTCCTGGGCCAACGCCGCCTGCGCCGCGATCATGCCGAGCACGATGCCGAACACAATGCCAATCAGCCGTTTCATGGGCCATCCTCCAGTGCGCATTCGCTTACGGTACGTTCTACAGGAGTTGTGAGGTTCGATCATAATCGAATCCGGCAGCGCTTGCACGCGGCAAACGGGGACCGGGGTTCTCCGTGATCTCTTCGCTGAGAAGCCCTCAATACCGAGGACGCGGAGACAAGAATCGTGAAGGGACCAACAGCCCGGGGGCACAATCGCAATATTCAGTCACCCGCCCGCTGCCCGGCGCATCTACTAGAACATAGTCCCCGGCATTTTTCTTGAGATGCTTCATGCCGGGACGTACAATTCCTATAAAGCGTCCGGGGAGATGCTTTGAGGAGGGCTGGAAAACCATGAAAAGAAGTTTCGCGGCAGTTCTGGGTGCGATTTGTCTCGTGTGCGTGTCGGGCGCGTTCGCCTTTGCCGGCGTATCGGGCGACTACATCGAGGTGCGCAGCGCCGACGTCTACACGGGTCCGTGCTTCGCAAATTCCCAGGTGGACCTGGAGGGTAAGCAGGCGATCCTGGCCTGGCGGGTGCGCCAGGGCAGCTGGCAGGGCGTCGACCTGAGCGGTCTCAGCGTCCTGGCGGTTGTGGACGCGAACGCCACGCTCGGCGATCCGTATCACAACCCGTACCCTGCGAAGTCGGTGCTGATCCTGGACGATCACGCGAGCGCCGCTCAGCGTACCGCACTCGAGAGTCTGGCGCGCACCGAGGCCGGCAAGCTTGTCGGACACGTGATCGGCGTGGAGAGTGCTCCGATTCGCGTGAACGTTGGCGAAGGCGAGAATCACGGCAGCGTCAGCCTGGAAGCGGGACAACTGGTGAGTGTGCGGACGCGCAGCCTGTGTTCCGGCGACCACATCTGCGGCAACGAGGAAGTCTACTATCCGCCGCTGGTGAGCTCGTCGCACGCGATGCCGGCGTTCACGCTCGAAGATGCGTTTCACGGCAAGGGCCTCGACATGAACTGGACGCGCCATGATACTCGCAGCGCGTACGTGGGCAGCTTCACGCTGTAATCGGGCAGCGGAGTGCTGTAGCGCGCCTGTCCCAGACGCGCGAATCGCGGGCGACACACCCGCGCTACAAGGGGACACGGGAGCACCTGTGATGAAGCGATGCCGTGGTTCTGTGCGCTTCCTGATCTCGATAATGGCTGGGGCGCTGGCCTTGGCTGTCTCACGCCCGGCGCGGGCGGCAAGCCTGAGTGTGCAGCCGGCGCC
>JASHQD010000241.1 GCA_030037755.1 Terriglobia bacterium | reverse complement strand
GGCGTGCTGGTCAATATATCTGACGACGCGTGGTACGGCGACTCGTCGGCGGCGTTTCAGACCATGGAAATGGCGCGGCTGCGCGCGATCGAGAATCGACGCTATCTTCTGCGATCGACGAACGACGGCATCACGGACATCATCGATCCCTACGGCCGCGTCCGATCGACGCTGCCGCGGCACGAGCAGGCCGCGCTCGGCGGGCATTTCGATTTCGAATCGGAGGAGACGTTCTACACCGCGCACGGCGACGTCTTCGCATGGTCGTGCGTGGCCGCGGCGGCCCTATTGCTGATCTTCGGGCGTTTGGTGCGATCGGGCCGAAGCTCTCTGTGACTCCGTGCTCAGAAAAGCCTCTCAACACGGAGTTCACAGGGGCTCTGTGTTCTCTGTGTTGGAAGTTTTTGAGGCACGGAGGCCACAGAGGCAGAGGGCGGTCGTTTGACAGTGGTTGTGGTGAGGGGTTAGTGGGAGGACTTGTGATCGAGGAACTGGAACGCGAATACACCGATCTCCGGCAGCGCGCCGGTGAACTGCGGAGTTTTCTTTGACGCGCCTGCCCGCAAGCGCGAGCTCGCCTCGAGCGACGCCCAGGTGGCCAGCGCCGATTTCTGGCAGAATCCCGAATCCGCGCAGCACATTCTTGCCCATCGCAAGCGCCTGGAACAAACGATCACCCATGACGAACAACTGGCGCACCGCCTGGCGGATATTGACGCCTACTTCGAGCTCGCGCGCGAAGGCGAAGCCGTCGAAGGCGACCTGCAGGCGGAGATGGGCCGGCTGCGCGAAGAGCTCGATCGCCTCGAGACCGCTTCCCTGCTCGGCGGCGAAAACGACCGCCTGAACGCCATCGTTTCCGTGCATCCCGGGGCCGGCGGCACGGATTCGCAGGACTGGGCTGAGATCCTGCTGCGCATGTACAAGCGCTGGGCCGAGCGGCGCGGGTTCAAGTTCACGCTGATGGAGTATCAGGCGGGCGAAGAAGCAGGCTTGAAATCCGCCACCTTCAGCGTCACCGGCGACTACGCGTACGGATTGCTTACCTCCGAGATCGGGATTCACCGCCTGGTGCGTATTTCACCCTTCGATTCGAACGCGCGCCGCCATACCTCGTTCGCTTCAGTCTTCGTAAGCCCCGAAATCGACGAGAGCATCACCGTGGACATCAAGCCCGAGGACATTCGGGTAGAGACGTACCGCTCGACGGGCGCCGGCGGCCAGCACGTGAACACCACGGACTCCGCCGTGCGCATCATCCACATTCCCACCAACACCATCGCGCAATGCCAGAACGAGCGCTCGCAGCATCGCAATCGCGAGATGGCGATGAAGATGTTGCGCTCAAAGCTTTACGAACTGGAACTCGAGAAGAAGCGGGCTGAGACGGCGAAACTCGAGGCCTCGAAAGCGGACATCGATTTTGGCAGCCAGATCCGGTCTTACGTGCTGCACCCTTATCGGCTGGTCAAAGACGAGCGCACCGACTTGAAGATCGGCGACACGGAACGCGTGCTCGACGGCGACATCGATCCGTTTATCAAGGCGTATCTGCTGTGGCGGCGAGGATCAGTGCCGGCGGATGCCCGGCCGGCTTGAACTCCGCCCACGGACCACACTCACGCGCTGCAGGATCCCGCGCCCTCAGAGCCTTTCGCGGGTGACACTGCCGCGGAAGATGCGGCGCGCCTCGGGCACACTACTCCGCGCCGTGGCCTCGGAATTGGAAGTTTGGACCTTCCTTGATCGTGTAACTGGCCGGAACCTGGAACAGCGCCGGATCAGGCTCCTGACGCGTGACATTGGTGAGCTGGTAGATCGTGGTGCCGAAGCGGGGATCCGTCCGCTTGCTGTAAACGGTCTCCTGCAAGTCAGACGAATACCAGCGCTCGGAGACAATAACGATCGGCTTCTGATTGCCGATGGCGCCCGCCGGGATCGTCTCGGTCGTGCGCGTCCCTTCCACGTTCAAGCCACCCATCACCTGTGTGCCTAGCGACTCCGTCACGCGCTGCGCCTTGGACTCCCTCTCCCGGAAGGGCGGCGCGCCTTCGGATTCCCCCCTGGCTCGCATTCCCTGGTGGAACGGCATCCTGGTAGCCGTCTTCGCGCCCACATCCAAAATGGAGGTTGTCCCGGCCACCGGATCCACAATACGAATGATCTCCGGCGTGCCTGCCGATGCCCACAACCCGATGCGCGAGATGGTCCCGTCGCGGCGCGTGCGGCCCGCGGAGTCTCTGGCCACGGTCGCCGTCTCCTTGTTACTGATCTGGTTGCCGTCGGCGAGCGTTTGGATTGTCTCGGTCGTGGCCTGCGCGGAGAAAGGCGCCCCGGTCACGGACTTCACGCCTTCAAAAAGCGGGCGATCGCGCAGAAGGACGAATCTTCCGTCGGGCGGTGGAAACGGGGGCGGCGCCTCCGGAGTCTGCGGCCAGACCATGCTGCTCGAGGCCAGCACCATCAAAATCAGGCTCAGCTTGGAAATCAGTGTCGCTCTCATGGTTGATTCGCTCCTTTGCTCTCGGAAGTAGTGGGTTGCAACTGCGCCACCTCGGAAGATTCGGGTGGGGAGTCAAATCGAATGGCGCGCGCCACGCCGTCTTCGCCGATCACCACGTCGACCGTGATCGCCCGGGCGGCCCCATCGTCAATCACTGGAAGCCCGAGAAGCGCGAGATCCGACTCCGGCAGCCGCACGGTTACTATTTCGCCGGCTCCGAGCGGCCCGTCGTCGTCGGCATAGGGTAACTCCATAAACTCACCCAGCTCCTCCGATTCGTCAGGCCGGGCCGCCGCTTTCGGCGCATGAAACTGTCCTCCGCCCGCAGCCTCCGTCGTCGGACTTGGAACCAGCGCTCTTGCCGGCGCAGCATCCGGTGGAGAGACTGAAGCTGAAGGTCCAACGGCGACCACGCGCGCCATCGACTGCACGCGAGCGGGCCGGTGCCCGCGGTGCCACAGAAGAAAGCCGCCGGCGACAACCAGTAAGGCAGCTGCGATCTCGAGCCACGGCATCAGGCGCCGCACTCGCACCCGTGCCGGCGCATGCGCGCGGAAAACCTCTAAAAGCTGCCTCTCAACTCGCGGCGACGCTCCGCGATTCGCATCGGCGCGAGCCAACGCTCTCAGAGAGGCGTCGAGCTGGCGTGTCTGATAGATCAGCCGCGCGCAGCGCGTGCAACTCTGCGCATGCTCCACCGCCGCATCATACGTGTGGGGATCAAGAGCGTCCTCGAAGTCCAGATCGCGCACGACTTCCCGAAAGGATGTGCAATTCATCGAATTCCTTCGCTTTCGCTGGACGCGCGGGCGACGACGTCGGCACGTCCTACCGCCTCGAGACTCCGCAACTTGGCCAGCAGCAGCTCGCGGGCGCGATGAAGGCGCGAGCGCACCGTCCCCACGGGACATTTCATCACACCCGCCGCCTGCTCGTAAGTCATCTCTTGGAGATCGCAGAGCACCACGGCTTCCCGGTAAGTGGCCGGCAGAGTGAGAATAGCCCTGCGGACCTGCCTTACGGTCTCCGCCGCGGCCAGATCGGCGAGCAGATTTGACGAGGCGCCCAGGGCCGCAAATCCGTTGCCGGCGCCATCGCCATCCTCAGGTCGAAGCCCGAGATACGGGCTCTCGGTCGCCACCGAGCGCAGGATATGGTTTCTGCAAATCCCGAACAGGAAAGCGCCGAGCGTGCCGCGCGCCTCGTCGTAGTTCCCCTTCATCTGGATCAAGGTCACGAATGCTTCCTGCACGATCTCTTCGGCCAACCCGGAGTTCCCCGTCATCTGCACAGCAAACCGGTAAAGGGGACCTTGCCAGCGCCGGTACAACTGGACAAAGTCCTGCTCGTTGCCGGCGATCATACCGCGCAGCAAATCGCCATCTGAAACTTGACGTTCGAGTCCCATTCCTTATAGCTGGACGATCCGAGACTGCGCTTCTGTTACACAGCTATTCAAAAAAGGGGCCTCCGGAGTTCCAAGAAATCCGGGGCTTGCGAGATTTAAAAGGCCTGCTCCTCGCCGATAAGACTGGAAACCGGCCACTCAGTCCAGGAAGGCCGCCGGTCTGTGCCTGAATTGGCCCGGAATTGGCCGGAATGCCGCTCGCGGCTGGCTGAAATCAACCACGATGGCCGCTATGACGCACAATGCGCCACCGCGCCAGTCCCCTTTCCTCCACTCTTTTGCGGCCTAAAGGCGCTGCTGGCAGCGACTTGGATTGGGCGCTCGGCTTGGCATCCAGGTTGCTCCGACCGCCTGTCCTGCTGTTCCTGATTTTCGGCCGTTATGCGCGACCCCATGGCCCCCTACGCTTGTAATGTCATCGCCTGGGCGGCCACCAGAGTCCGCCTTACACCGAGAGTAGGACACTACCCAAATTTTCGGAACGTTTTATCTTGTTATCAGTAATATGAGTGGAGCACCCCGCAATCAGCCTGGTGTCTTGGACCGACGGTAGGAGTGCTGTATAAACAATCCCACTCTGAAGGGAGAAAGAGTACTTCAATGAGATTTCTGTTGATATCTGCCCTCCTGGTGGCCCTTGGAAGCGGATCGGCTTGGGCTGCTTTGGGCGAAAACGTCGCGTCGGTAGAGCTGGATGCACAGGCTTTGGGCGGACAACATGTCACGGTCCCGAAGACGGGTTTTGACCTCCACCAGATCACCCTGAAAGACGGCACGATCGTGAATGAGTTTGTTTCGCCCGCGGGAACCGTCTTCGGCATTTCCTGGCAAGGTCATGTCATCCCCAACCTTCACCAGCTATTGGGTTCGTATATGGTCAGCCTCCAGCAGGGACAGCGGACAGCCGTTTCCCCGCGCCGGGCTATAACCATTCAGGGCGACAATTTTGTGTTTTCCAGCATGGGGCATATGCGCTCGTTCCACGGGCGCGCCTACGTACCCGGCCTGATTCCTTCAAATCTCACGGCCGAGGTGGTGCAATGAAGACATCCGGAGTTGAAATGCAGAGATCAGGAATCAGAACACCACTTCCCGAACGAGCGATCCCGCAAGGACGGGCACTTACCGCAACGGCGCTCGGGATTCTCTTCGCGATTGGCGCCTTGCCGATGATGTCAGGTTGCGGCGGCGGGTCAAACAGTACCACTACCACGAGCGGCACGCCCGCCGTGACGCTTTCGGCCAGCAGCCTGACGTTTGCCAGCGGCGTAAACGTTGCAAGCGCCGCCCAGTCGGTCACGGTAACCAATTCCGGAACCGGCGCGCTGAACTTCTCTGGATTTTCTATCTCGCCGAGCAGCTTCGTCGAGACCAATAACTGCGGAACCAGCCTTGCCGCGGGGGCGAATTGCACTGTGAGTGTAACCTTTACCCCGACTTCAACGGCCGCGGTCAGCGGCAGCTTGACCCTGACCGACAACGCCACCGGCAGCCCGCAGACGGTGACCCTGAGCGGGACGGGTGAGGGTGTTTCCGTCAATCCCACCACGCTGAATTTCTCGCCTGCCAATGAATCTCAAACCGTTACTCTCACCAACGCGGGCAGCGCCGCGATTTCCATCAGCAGTATCGCGATAACCGCCGGTTCGAGCAATTTCGCTGAATCGAACAAGTGCGGTTCGACTTTGGCGGGCGCGGGCAATTGCACGATCACCGTCACCTTTACGCCCCCGGCGAGCGGCACGGTTACCGGCACCCTGACGGTCGATGACGCCGCCGGGAGCCAGACCGTAGCTCTCTCGGGATCGAGCACCACGTCGAACACCGCGCAGGTCACCGTCAATTTTGGGCCCAATGGATATCAGGGACCTCCTGCAGCCAGCTCAAGTTCAGAGACAATCTCGTACTACAACGACATCACGACCACAGTGACCGTCTGCGTGCCCGGCAGCACGACGAATTGCGTCAGCGTCCCCAATGTCCTGGTGGACACAGGCTCGTTCGGACTGCGTGTCCTGTCGAGCGCGCTCGGCAGTCTGACACTGCCTGCGATCAACGACCCCTCCACCGGGTATCCATTCTATGAGTGCGTGCAGTACGGCGACCTCTCGTACACCTGGGGACCGGTAGAATCGGCGACGGTTCAGATCGGCGGTGAAACCGCGTCCCAACTGCCGGGCGCAGGCGCCAATACCGGAGTTCCGATTCAGGTCATCAGTTCAAACACAACCCCTCCGGAGGACGTCTACTCGGGTCCTTCGAGTGATTACGGCGCAATTTACAATCCTTGCCTGACCACCCCCAGCAGCGACGACGAAACACTGTCAGGGGGCGTCAATGACGATACAGTGGCCGCCCTTGGATCCAACGGCATCGTGGGGATTGGCGCCTTCCCCCAGGATTGCGGGACCTCGTGCACTTCGTTGGAGAATACCAACGG
>JASHQD010000240.1 GCA_030037755.1 Terriglobia bacterium | reverse complement strand
GTTGATCGGCTTTTCGAAGCTGCCGCCCCACGAAAGGGAACGGGCAAAGCGAAGGTCGCGACCCTCATTCCAAGCGGCGAACATGTCGTCCTGTGTCACGAAAAACGCAGGACTATCCTCGCCTTCGGAAGTTACCTTTCTTCCCTGTTCGCTTACCCAAACCGGCGGGTTAAAGCTATCGCCGCCGTTCTCGGAATTGAATAGCGCCAGCCTTGAGCTGTCGCCCTCTCCGACGACAGCCAGGAGGTGGACGTCCGGCGAGGACACCAAGTCGACTCCAACGCGCCCATTGTGAGATGGGAAGAACCCTGATTGAGCGATCACCGGCCGCGACGCCGGCTCAAACTGAAAAGGGCTTGGCTTGTGCTGTTGACACCCGATCGCGAAGACAATCGTCGTTGTTGCAAGAGATATAGCAGCCAATTTCAGAATGACGAGGGGCCTCATGTGATTACCTCGCTCCACGCTTCTCCCGTGAGTCCGAAGCGGGATCGGAAAACGCGAGATTCGTAAGGAACTGCTGATCTGTGAGCGAGTCCAGGAATTCCACGAGGTCCTCCGTTTCAGCATCGCTGATGGAAAAGCCTTCGATAAAATCACTGCGAAGAGGATTGGGACCGTTCGATGAAAGCGCGGCGTGTCCTTTGACCGCGTAGTGCTGGCCGATCACCGACTCCAGTGTGGAGAGAGATCCATCGTGCATGTAGGGCCCAGTTACCGCGATGTTGCGCAAAGTCGGGGTACGGAACGCGCCTTCATCCTCGTCGTTCGAGGTGACGTCGCGCAGGCCGTGATCCCACGACTTGTACGCCCCCATGCCGTCTTCGTTATAAAGACCGGTGTTGTGAAATCCCGTCTCCGGAAACGCCAGGCCCTGTTGTACGTAGTTGTCGGTGAAATTGATCCCGCTGTGGCAGTGATAGCACTCCAGGCGCTCACCAAAGAACAAAGCCTCGCCTCGCTTGGCCGCCGGCGAGATCGCATTCGGATCGCCATGCTTGTAGCGGTCGTAGGGCGAATCGAAGGAAAGCAGAGTACGTTCAAAGGCGGCGATGGCTCTGGCGATGTTGTGCAAGTCAATGCGGCCTCCGTCCTCCGGGAAGGCCGCCGCAAAGCGGCGAGGATAGTCCTGGTCGCTCGAGAGCCGGGCGAACAGCTCCGTTTCGTGCCCGGCCATGCCCATCTCCAGAGGGTGGTCTCCGAAGAGCGGGAGCAACATTTGTCTTTCCAGCGACTTGATCTGCGGGTTGGCCCACGTGTACGAAGGGAGGTACGCGACGTTCGTGAGCGTCATGGCGTTGCGTTTGCCGGGAAGTCCGTTTACACCACGGTGCAGTGGTTGGCCGTCGGTGAAGGCTCGCGCCTGCTGATGGCAGCTCCCGCAGGAGATCGTGTTGTCGATCGACAAACGCGTGTCATAGAAAAGGAATCGGCCCAAGGCGACCTTGGCATCGCTCATTGGATTGTCGGCCGGCACCGGCGGAGTCGGCGCCCAGGCTGGTTTGTTCCAGTGGAACGTCTCACTGTTGGCCGCCTGAGCCTGGTTCACTTTCGTTTGTCCCCAGATAGGCGCGATTGCCAGCCAGAAGACCGCAGCGCTGAAGACAATACCGAGGGCGGTGATGAAGCTGAATCTTCTGTCGGAGCCAGGGGCCTTGATCATCATTGTTTGGGCTCCGCATAGAAGACCACTTGCTCTCCCCCTGGCGAATCCTGGAACGGCAGGCCAAGGGCTTTCATGATCGGGATGCAGTCAGGGTCATTTTCGCCGGACATGCAGCCAGGCGGCGTGTTGGGTGAGTTCTTAGCTACATCAGAGTCAGCCAGAAGCTTGTCGAGATCGAAAATAACGACGTCCTTGGCGGGATCAAACTGCGACAACGCGACGAGGACGCGGTTCGGCCGCTTGCACTCATGATCTGGAGCCATGGTCGCGCTTGCATTGCCACATCCGGTGCTGCCAATGTGAACGGCGAAGCCGCTCGATCGCCGTTTGGACTTCTCGACGGGCGCCGAGGCATTGCCGGCGGGAGCAGGCGGTTCGGCATTACCAGCGTTTATGGCCGACTGAGGCAAAGGCAACGCGGTGACCTCGGCGCGGATAAACTTGTAGCCGAACTGCCAGTTCCAGAACATGGCGGTCATGTTGAGTGGCGAGGGTGCGGTCAGGGGATCGCCATGATCGAGTTCGTAAGGCACACCGACGAAGAAGCGCAGGCCGACATAGTGTCCTGCAGGAACCACACCGGTGGCTGCCGTGTGCATCGCGGCATTTCCATTGCGACAGCCGCCGGTCCCGTCCTCCAAATCAACCAGGGCAACCGACTTGTACTGCCAGACGCCATCCTGGTCCAGACCGACGGGCACTGCGGCGCCATTCGCATCCAGGAGGTCAACGTCGGAGACAAAAAAACGAAGATCCTGCGGGGTTACCGTGTCCATCTTGGTCCCGACACCTTCGTACTGCGAACTGCAGGTAAATGGCCTCCCTGCAAGCCGACCTGCGAAAGTGATCGCGACAGGCTGCGTCGGGCCCGTGCCGGTCTGTGCTTTGGCAGAAGTGATGAATAACAAAAGCCCAACGACTGCGACCTTGCATAACGTGCTCGTGTTCATTCCCTGTACTCTCCTCATAAGAACGGGCGCTTACGCCCATTCGTGCTCGAACCGTATCGGAACTTGCGGAATCCTTCCGCGTTGCCCGGCTGGCGCCGGTCGCGGAAGTAAGCTGCCTGGACGGCAGGCGTCGCTTCTTTACAGCAGAGGTCATTCAATGCGCAGTTTGGGCCGTCGTGCTGCCGAACCGGACCTCGCTCGCTTCCAGACCGCCATTGACCGGTTTGGCATGGATCACGACCTTGTCTCCAACCTTCAAATCCGTCAGGGCAGCAGCCGCCCCGCCTCTCACGAACTGGGTCGTGTTGGTGATCTTTACCGTCTGGACCTCGCCGCTGGTGGATTGAACGGTGACTTCTGTGGGTAAGACTTGCGTGACCTTGCCCATGACGTGCTTCTCGTTTCCGTGGGCGAGAGCCATTCCTACCGACAGGCACAGGACCGTCAGCAACATCGCTGCTTTTCTCATTGTTCTCTTCTCCTCTCTGGGTTTACGTGCTTCAATTGGAACCACCCGAAACTCCGGTTCTTCCGTCGTCTCGTGAATCCCGGCCGGACTCTTCGGCTTGACGTTCTGCATGCCTCTGATCTCATGGTGCGAGCGCGGGTATGCGCACAGAAGGAACTTAGTGCGCAGCCTGGACTGCCGGAACGGGGGAGCGGATTTCGCTCGCCTCAAGCCCGCCATCGGTCAGCCTGGCATGAATCACAACCTCGTCTCCGATCTTCAAATCAGTGATCGGGGCGGCCGCCCCCCTCTTCACAAACTGGGTCGTCTTCGTAATTCCGACCACTTGCAGCTGGCCGTTGGGAGATTGCACGGTGACTTCCGTCGGCTGTTGGCAGCCGGTCTGATGTTTGACGTGTACACCGCAGTCCGGCTGCATCGACGGACCGCAGGAGACTTCGGTGATCTTGCCCATCACAGACTTCTCGTTTCCGTCGGCGAGAGCGATTCCGACCGACAGGCCAAGAACCGCCACGAATATGACTGCCTTTCTCATCATCGTCCTTGGCTCCTCCTGTGCGACATGCGTGGTTCAATTTGGGCTGTTCAAAAACTCTTGCTCCTCTTTTTCCTCCTGAATCTCCGCCGGGCTTTGGGGATTGAAATTTTGCATGTCCTTGATCTCATCCGGTGTGAGTGCGGGCAGATGCCGGATAAAGAGCACCAGTTTCCAACTGTCGTCATCCTTGCCCGCATCGCCCCAGGCCGGCATCCCCGTCAGCCGGACACCTTCGTGAATGACGTTGTAGATCTCTCCGTCTGTGAGCTGTTGCGTGGCCGGCAAGCGCAGATCCGGCACACGCGGGAAGAGATTTCGCCCCATCTCCGTGTTGCCGCTGCCGTCGTTCGCATGGCAGTTCGCACAGTGATCGGCAAAGTGACGCCGGGCCTCAGTCAACAGCTCGGGGCTCGCGATGAATGGATTTCTAGCCGTCTTGGCGCGATTCGGCATGGCCAGGCGGCGCATAGCGCCAGCCAACGTGACTTCGACCCAGGTTGGCTTGTCCCGCGCGCTCAGCCCGCGATGCCGGCCCGTGATGCACACGTCGAGCACAACCGCGGCTACGAGCAGTAGTAGTGCCACCGCCAGCACGCCGCCTGTGCTCCAGAGTTTTTTTGACCCTCGGTTTTTTTCCTCCACGCTCACCTCACTCCGGCGTTTCACCTGGCTGGAGTATTTTGTCAAGATTCCTCACTACGTCGATGGTCTGCCAGCCATTGCCGCCGTACCACTTGTACACGCGGCCGTCAGGGGAGACCAGGGTGGTGCTCATCGTGTGCACGATTTGACCTCCTTGTTCCCAGTAGCTCAGGCCGAAGAATTGTGCCACCTGCCGAAGTTCCCTCTGGGGAACCGCGACAAACTCCCAATGGCGGAAGCTCGGGTCCGTCTTGGCGGTGAAATCCTTGCCATAGGTCCTGAGCACCGAGGGCGTGTCGTGCTTCGGGTCAAAGCTGACGCTCAATAGGTGTGTCGCCGAATAGAGCCGCGTGCGCCCCGAAAGTGCGAGGTTGATCTCGGCGAGATTGAGATTCATGCGGGGGCAGTAATCGGGCAGGGGGCACCGGGTGTAGATAAAGGTCAGTAGCACCGCCTTGCCTCGAAACTGCGAAAAGTGCTCCTTGCGCCCATATTGGTTGACGAAGCTGAAGTCGGGCACCGCATCCCCGGGCTCGGGCGGCCGAACCGGCGCCAATGCCCGGGGCGGAGTGCTGGCCTTTTTCACGACCACGATGTTTTGCAAACAGGAACCGTCGGCCTGAACCACTACATCGGCCGTGATTTCGTCACCGGGAGAAACACCGGCAAGAGCCCCGGGGTCCCGGACGGCGTAGCCCATGGTCATCGCGCCCATGAAGCCGGGAATATCTCCGTGAGTGACGATGACTTGGCCGCTCGCGCGCTCCACCGCGACGATGGAACCCCTAAGGTGATAGCGTTTCGCAGGCGTCTCAGTTTGGTGTTGACAAGCTGAAGTAATGATAACCGCAATTATCCACACAGCTGCCGAGCCTTGCCTGAACGCCGGGCGAGTTGGTGCTCGGTAAGACGTTGACACGGTTTGGCTCATGCCTTGTCTCCCATTTGCCGCTCGGTTTCCTCGCAGAATTTTCTCAGTAAACAATCCGACTCGCCCTTCTCGAACGCGGCCCTCGGAGCCGCACGAGCCCGCAGCATTTTCTGCATAATCAAAGCGAACAGCACCGAACCAAGGGTCGAGATAGTCATGGGAAGCCCAAGTAGAATCTGCCCGGTCTTGCCGTCAGGAATAACCAGGATTCGCTCGCCATACAGTGCTTTGTAATGGTCGATGATTTCGGGTTCACCTCGGCCGGGAGCGACCATTTCAGTTATTTCCCGGCGCATTCGCTCAGCTTCTGCGCTCATATGCTGCGCGACAGGTTGCGAGTAGCAGCAGGGAGCGAGCAACGATTGCTCGATCCGCTTCACCTCGGCGCGCTGCCGTGGATTCAGAGCGGTGACGCTCGACACCAGAAAGAACAGCGCGAAAGTTGAATTCATTCCTTTAACCTTCCAATTTCGCCAACGCACGAGCCCCCGCGCCGCCGCCTTCGCCGATGAGCGAATCCTTAGGAAAGCGGTGACCGATAGAGTCTCGCCTAGTCGCAGCACGGCCCCTCTACTTGATTTTGAAGGAGCCGTCAGGCGCCTTCTCGCGATGCGCGCCGTGACAGCCGCCGCAGTTGGCTGCGGTTTCCTCAAATGTCGCAGAGGCCTGATCAAACTGGCCTGCCGCGGCTTGCTCCGCAATTCTTTGAAATCCGTCGCGCGCGTGCCTCGCGAATTCCACGGCATCGTCCACCTTCTTTTTCTCCCAAAAGCCATACACCTCATTGAAAACCGTATCCAAGTTGCGGGCATCTGCAGTCGCGGCCTCTCCGTTCTTCGCCTTCAGGCTCCCCTGCAGACTTCCGACAGTTGCTCCCGCAGTTTGCATCCACTTTTGATATTCGCCCTCATCTTGGCCCCAGGCCGCGACAGCTAGGATCAGGCATGCAGTCATAAGCAGTACAGCCTTCACAGCGCCTCCTCCGAGTGAATTTGAACTTCAAAGCCCTGTCTCCGTCTGGCCGGCAACCGTGCGCGCAAAAGGGCGTGGCTTACCGCCAAACCACTGACGGATCGCGCGGCCTTTCTCGCTGCGCTCCATCAACTGCGCTCTCCTCCCGGTATGCGGGCCCAGGTTGTAACGCTTCGCGGGGCATCATCGCCGAGTCTTTTGCAACAACCAAAGACTACCTCGCCCGACTCAGTGCGCCTTGGAAGCGCTCGTTGGCGAAGTCCCACGAAATGACCTTGTAGAATGCCGCCACGTAGTCGGCGCGCACGTTTTGGTACTTCAGATAGTACGCGTGCTCCCAGACGTCGACGCCCATCAGAGGAGTTCTGCCCGCCATCCATGGGCTGTCCTGGTTTGGCGTCGTTTCTATGCCAAGCTCCTGTTTCTCATCCAGCCTCAGCCACGCCCAGCCGCTTCCAAAGACGCTCAGCGCCGCCTTTGTGAACTGTTCTTGGAAGGCCGAGAAGCTACCGAAGTTCTTGTCGAGCGCGCGCGCCAGTTCTCCCTTCGGCTGGCCGGGAGCGTTCTTCTGCATCACCTTCCAGAAAAAGGAATGGTTGGCGTGGCCGCCGCCGTTGTTGCGTACGGCCGTCCGAATAGATTCTGGAACCTTGTCCAACTGCTGGAGCAAATCCTCTACGGGCAACTTTGCAACATCGGGGTAACCTGCCACCGCAGCGTTCAAGTTTTTGACATACGCGGCGTGGTGTTTGTCGTGATGCAAGTGCATCGTCTGCGCGTCGATGTAGGGTTCGAGAGCGTCGTACTCGTAGGGCAGAGGCGGCAGTGAGTACGGCAGACCGTTTCCACTCGCTGATGGCGTCTGCGCAAGGGACGCATTGAGGTCGAGCCGAAAAGTGCTTGCTATTGCCGTTAACCCTGTCATTAGTCCTGTCACTTTCATCCAATCCCGGCGATTTGGCATGTTTGTTCTCCTTCGAAAATAGCCGTAAGTTATTGAAGTTACAGGGAGCCGCCCGGTCGGCTATTTTCATTGATCGTTGTGACCCGAAGGGTCATGAGCGACTCCTTTGGTTTGTTCGCGAGTCCCTTGTTTGGCCGATCTTCCCCACTCCGCTATGAGTAGGGACCCATCGGTCCCGATTGCTAGCAATGCAATGAGGTAACACAAGGCTCCGGCTACGATTACGGTCTTGAATCCGAAGGACATCGCAAGCATCTGCGCGCTGACTGTGCCGATGACTGTGAAGAACCCATTTACCCCCCAGCACCACGGGATGAGAGACGGGGTCTGACCGGAAACAATTCGCAGACCCGTCGGGAAAGGCATTCCTAGCAGAACGCTCAGAGGTGCGATCAACGCCAGCGAGAGGACGATGCGGAACAATAGCCTTAAGCCGAGCGCGGCGGAAAACAGTATCGGCGTAACTAAAGCGGTGGCGATTAATGCGATCAGGATGAGCGGCACGATCCGGGAAAGGGCCCGGCCGGGCGGCACGCGAAAGCGCCCGGCCACGTGGGCGCCCACGCCCGTGAAGATAAGCAGGCCCGCCAGGACAACGGCGAAGGTATAGACGGGCTCACCAAAGAACAGCATGAAGCGGCTGAGCAGCTCCATCTCGATCAGGATGAAGCCGAAACCCAGCGCAGCAAAGTAAACCAGGAATCTCCAGCGACCCGGGGCCCTCAAGCCTTGGTGCGAGAAACGCGCCAAGGGCAGCAAGATAGCTGCAGCCGCAATCACCACGGTCTGCGCCAGTAGAACGAGCAGTAAGACCTCCGCGACTGGGCGGTCCCCGAGAAACAGCAGTCCAAGTTGTGGCTCCGTGAACAGATCGCGCAACGTCTTGCGATTGATGCTCGACCAGCGCGCGGTATGGTTGAAGAATGGGCGATCATCGGTCGCGGGCTCAATCTCGGTCGGCGCCATCGGGTAGACGGCGCGCAAGTCGGGTGTGCTCACGATCGTCCGATATATACTCGCTGAGCGCGATTCCGCCGGCGAGTAAAGCACTTCCGGCGCCGGCTGACTGGGATCACGCGGCGGGAAACCGGCGCCGAGCAAAGTCTCTATTTCCCGGAGTTCTTCCGGCGTGAATGGTGATTTCTTCAGAAGGAAGCCTGCGTGGAACGAGGGCCGGGTTGCTCCGAATACGCGAGTCTCGCTGCTATCGGGCGGGATCCGGTAGGCATAAAGGTGCGCGGCGGCGCTGCTGATGCCACGCTTCGCCAACACCTCTCGCGCAGTAGCGAAGAGACGCGCGATCTGCGGTTCGGGACGTGTGAAGTAGATCACGCCGTCCGGCGCGAGACGGTCAAAGTAGTCTTCAAACGCCTCGCGGGTCAGGACGTAGTTCTCTTCCAGCGCAAGCGCGCCCGAAGCCACCACTGCATTGCTGATGGTGTGGACCGAAATAATCGCGTCGTACTGCTCGGTCGAACGACGTATGAAGCTTCGTCCCTCTTCGGTGACGAGGCGGACTCCGGGTTGGTGGAACAGTCCTCCCCAGTAGTCGTTCATCCGGCGGCTCACGATGTCGTTGATGATCGGATTGATCTCTACGGCGGTGACTTCGCGCGCGCCGAAATGGAGTGCGTCCAGCACCTGTTGGCCTGCTCCGCTGCCGATGACGAGGATTTTCGGGTACACCTTGCCAACGTAAGCGATGCCGGACAGATAGGACGCATCATTCGGGTTACGGCTTAGGTAGTCGCGCACACCTGAACGCAAATCCGGTATCCCCGTCACCGCTGATCCTCCATCGATGAGGATGCGTCGCATGGCAGGGGCGCCGGGCTGCGGGTCTGACGGAGTCTGATACACTTCAATCCGCGAAAAGGTGTTCCACGCCGTATAGAGCGGTTGGGTCCGCGGCCTGTGCTTGATCGTGATTGAAATCGGCAGCGCCTGGTCGGCGAATGGTGTGAGCACCAAGGCGGCGACCGAGAGCGCACTAGCCAGGCTGGCGAGCTTACGGGAGCTGACAACCGCGAAAACTGCTGCCGCCAGCAGACCGATTGCCGCCGCAAGAACCACTGAACCTGAGCCGCCAAACCTGGGCATCACCACTGCCAGCGCAGCGCAACCCGCTCCCGCGCCCACAAGGTCGAAGGCGTACAAACGATTGATGCGTTGAATGCCACGAGTGAAGAGCAAGGCGAGAGCCAGACCCGAGCAGAAGAACGGGACCGAAACAACGATGTAGTAGAGCGGCATGAACAAAAACTGCCGCTTGTCTGAGAACAGGCCGAACGGATCGAAGGGGATGCGCTGCATCAGCCAGAAGCAGACGACGGTTGCCAACCCGAACAGCATGGCCAGGAACGCCAGCGCGCGATCCAAGAGAACCTGTTCGCGCAATCGGCGCGACAGCGAAAGTACAACGCCGGCGCTCCCGAAACCCAACAGTGCGGTTGAAACAATGAGAAAGCCGAAGTGATACCAGAGCGCGACTGACAATACCCGCGTAAAGGCCAGCTCAAGCAACAGGGTTGCCAGCGAGAGCAGAAAAACCCCAACGTAGTGATGCCAGCGTATCACGAGTCTTATCCTTTCCTCGCCCGCGCGAGGAACACCCACGGCTTACCGTCTCGCGTGCTCGTCCAAGCGGTGAAGATGCGACCGTTCGAAGCAGAAACAACGGTCGGCCGTTCGGCAGGCAAAATGAGCCCCGGAATCTCCAAAGGTACGGATAGCGTGCCCGATGGTGAAATCTCCACAACGAATGCAGCTGTAGGAGCCCAGCCGTTACTCTTCTCACGGTTGCGGCCCTGGAAGATTAACGCGACTCTTCGATCATCCTCGGGAGAAAGCGCGGGATAATTAGCATCGAGGACTTTCTGCGAGGCAAGGATGGCAGGAGCCCAAGTCTTGCCCGCATCATCGGACCACGTGAGACGGACGCCTCCGATGGCGGGCGAAGCTTCCGTGAGCCACGCAGCATAGACCCGACGGCCGGCGCGCGCCACGGCGACGCCGGAATCAGGGCATCCCTCCAGCTTCCAATTATCTTCAGCAATGCGGATCGGCGCACTAAAGGATTGTCCCCCGTCGCGGGTAACGGCAACCGTCATGTCGCGAATGCTGCCAGGATAGATATGCCGCCAGAACACGAGCACTTCTCCATCCGGGCCAAAAGCGACGTTAGGACGGCAGCATTCGCAAACGTGCGAGGCCACACGGATGATCTTGCCGAAAGAAGCCCCCCTGTCAGTAGACCGCGCCAGATACAGGGAGTAGACATCTTCTTTTGGCGTGCTTTCACGGGTGTCAAGCCAGACGGCGTAGACGTCACCGTTCGCTGCCACGCCAATGGAAACGTAGCCGCTGAAGGCCTTGGGCGGCTTGTCGCTAATGCGAACGGGCCTTTCGAAAGAGCTACCCCACGAAAGAGAGCGGGCGAGCCGGATGTCACCGTCGGCGTTCCATGCCGCATACATCACGTCGGGCCTAACAATGAGGGCCGGGCTGTTTTCGCCATGAGAACTGACGGGCTCGTCCTTTTCGCTGACCCACACAGGTCTCTCAAAAGTGTCCCCGCCGTTGTTGGAGGTGAAAAGCGCAAGGCGCGACGTGTCTCCCTCGCCGACGACGGCGAGCATGTACATCGTCCCCGAAGAGACGCTGTCCACGCCTAGTTTCGGGTGGCGAACCGAAGGGATAGCATCCGAATAGGGGAGCGCGTTCGGTCGCGGTTCAAATTGCAAGGTAGACGCCCGCAACTTTGTTGCCCCCACGGAGTGCGAGCTTCCGCACGAGCAGATCAAAGTTGTGGAGAACAGCAAACAAGCAGCTGACGCAATAACGCTGAGCGTATGGTCTCTGCTAGACATTATGGTGCCTCCGGACGATCCGACTTGTTAGTAAGTTCGTATCGCAACGAATTCTCTGGGCATATTGAGACATGTCCCATTTACTGCCGACCGGGCTAAAGTCAGTCTGCCGATCAACAATGGAGTACAGCTGTCGTGGTTCGTTCCGGTCAAAATCCACCGGACGGCAGACTGTTATCCGACCGCACGCGAGGGTTGGCCAGATTCACCGCTCAAGGTGCGGCACAGATGCGTACCCAGGCACGCTGCATTCTCCCGAAAAGAAAAGCAGGAAATTGCGCGGAACTGAAGATTTCAATCGTCCTAATGGAAAACTAAGTCCGGGGAGGCTGATGCCTGGGACTGCTGAATCCGGCAAGCAGATCTGAGGGGACCGCCTGAATGGCGGCAGAGCTGGACTCAGGCATAGGCAGACCATGCCCGAGCGACAAATGAACGATGAAATGGAAGGCAGTCGGCGGAACGATGGACGCCGTGCTCTGGGAAATCGAACAGCTGCAATCCATCGAAGTGTCTGGGGAAGCGGCTTGGTTCGCCGCAGCCGCGCCGTGGCAATGCATGGCCATGCCGCTATGCTCGACGCCCATCGCGCAACGCCCGCCCGCGCAGCAGGAGCATAGGCCTGACCGAAAAGGCGCGACACCGCCCGGCACAATAGCCGCCAGTAGTGTGAGCAAAGTTAAGCTGGCGGCAATCTTTCGCATTACCTGGCCTTAGTAACACGGACCGTCCGCACAAGTCAAGTCCGCTTCGCTAATTTTCCGCCTCGCTGATTTGCGTCTGCTAATTCTGTATTAAGCAGTTTACGAGCCCCTCGAAATGGCCTGTGAAACCCACCGGATATCTGCCGGAATCAGGTGGGGATCTGACTGCCCCAGGCCGGGAATGCTGATAACGGTCCACCGAGAACGCTGGCCGCTAGCCTAGACCGAGTCCCGGCTCGAGGACTCAATCGCGCGTCAGGCTCAACTCATCGCGGCGCTGGTCTCGACAAGCACGAGACCCAGATCGGGCCTAGCGATCGACCTCAACATTGAGCCTGGAGAATGAGCTGGTCTGTGGGCCGGGCCGCCGAGACCTCCGCAATATCACGTCGCCGGAAATGGGATTGTGATCGTTCCAAAATCCCGGCGATCCCCGGCTAGCGCGCTCGCCAGCCCTGGGCTACGTGGGCGCACAGGCCCTGGGGTTAGAAAGTGAATTTCGCCGCGATCTGGACCAGGCGCGGAGCGGCCGCGCTCACGATGTCGCCGAAGTGCGGATCGTTCACCTCGCCGTCCACCGACGCCGCTCCGTAGAACTGCGCGTGATTGAAGACGTTGAACGCCTCCAGCCGGAATTCCAGGGATTTCGCCTCCGTGACCCGCAGCGACTTGCTCAACGTCATGTCGAAGTTGCTGATTCCCGGTCCATAGAAGAAGCGGCGGGCCGCATTTCCCAATTGGCCCAGCTGCTCCGGGCTGAATGCCGACGTATTGAACTCGGGGCGACCGTTCCTGGGATTCGTATTGATATCGAGCCGGGCCCCGTCGTAATCCGGCGTGTCGAGCAGGTAATTGTTGACGCCATTCCCGAGGGTTCCGAGCAGCGAGTTATCGGAGTCGTCGAAGAGCGTCACGGGAAATCCGGTGCTGAAGCGCGTCGTCCCCGAAATGCTCCACCCATCTGTCAAACGGTCGTTTCGGCGCAAGAGTAGGTCAAAAGGCAGATTCACCTTGTAACTGGCCACAAAGTTCTGCGTCATGTCGAACGCCGAAATCGTGCGCGTGGCCTCGATATTCAACGGATTGAGCTGTTCGCCCAGATTCGAACCTTGATCGATCGACTTGCTATATGTATATCCCAACAGGAACTCCGACCGTTTGCCAACGTAACGAAGGTTGGCCTCGAGTGCGTTGTAATCCGAATTCCCGATGGTTTTCTGCCAAGTGTCCTCCTGGTAGTTGGAGCCTATTCCCATGCGCGTTCCGTGATAGACCTGCCCGGTGATACTGGTAATTACCGCATCCTCACCAAAAGGACCGCAAGTGGGGCTGCCAGGAGCCACTTCGCTCGGTTGACTCAGGCTGAGGCAAAGAGCCTGGTTGGCTGGATTGTTCGACACGACGGAAAGAAGATGGTGCCCTTGATTTCCCACGTAGCTTACGGTGAGCAGCGTCGTCGCCGTTACCTGCCTCTCCATCGAAAACATATAATTCTCGGTATACGGCACTGCATCGCGATAGTAGAAGGAAACATCGGCAGAAATGGGGATTACGCTCGCAAAGCTTTGCGTGTCCGGGTTCCTTGCGGAGACATCGTGGGGGGGGAAAGTGAGTGGAAACGGGTCTGTATTAACCTGTCCGTCCGCGGCGTTGATGAAGGGCGTGGCAAAGAGGGGCGGCACGGGACTCAGATAGTTGTAGCCAAACGGAGGAACACCATACATCACGCCCGCCGCGAGACCAGGAAAGGCGGTGTAGAACATTCCATAGCTCGCCCGAATGCTGCTCTTCCCGCCCTCGCCGAATATACGCTTCAGAATCCCGCTATCGAACCTCGGCGCGTAGGCCAACCCAAGGCGGGGAGCAAAGTTGTCTGGCTTCGAGGGCGTGATGGTGCTGGGGATACCCGGATCGCCAGGAACCACCAGGTCCTCAGGCAATCCCGGATAGAGAACCGACTGTCTTCCCGGGATAATCGTCTGAACGTTGTTGTACTTCTCCCAGAACGGCATGATGTAGTCCCAGCGCAGCCCGAAATTAAGCGTCAAATTACTTTTAGCATGCCAACTGTCTTGAGCGAACAGCCCCTCATAGCGATCTCGCAAGTAGAATGGCTGGCCGGAGGACTGAGTGAAATTGCTCGGGACGCCGATCAGAAAGTCCGCGAAGGCAGACCCGGTTTCGGTTCCATCGATGTTGAAGGTGCCGTTGAAAGTGGCGTTGGGATGCTCGTTCACCTGATCCACATGAAATTGCCCGCCAAACTTCAGGGTGTGGGCCCCGGTGACCTTGGAAACGGTGTCACTCACGTACACGGTATTATTGTTCTGCGTTTCGTTGGTGATGGGAACGCCCATCACGAAGGAAGGAAACACCATGTTTTCGACGCCTTCAAACTGCGGTGCCTGCACCACGATACCCGGCGTCCCCACTCCGCTCACGAAGCCCTGGGCAGCCATGCTCACTCCAAGGCCGCCGCGCGGCTGCCCAATCACATTCGCATTCCGCAGGAATCCAATGTGGAAGTCGTTCACGGTACCCGCTCCGAAGACCTTGGCATCCTCCAAGCTGATGAGTTGGGCCCGTCCGAAAGTCAGGGCGTCGAAGCCGGGGATGCTGGCGCCGCCCTGCTGTCCGGGATAGGGATTGTCGAGCCGATAGTCGTCGAAGAAGTAGTACGCAGAGATCTGGCCCCATCCGCTGTTAGCGTCCACGCGGCCGGAGGTCTTATCATCCCGAACAGTCTGAGAGTAGGCAGAGGTCGAGAACTGGTCAGTGCCTACGTTCGGCGCGGGAATGTAGGCCAGGAGCGCGCGGCCGGGGGCGGACCATGCGCTTTGCGGAATCACCGCGTTTGGGAATACACACGCGGAAGTGGTTGTGCATCCCGTTCGGTAGTAGGGTTCGCCCGCGGAAACCGGGTAACCGAGATTCTGTGAAAGCTGGGTCGCCAGGTAGGGTCCGCTCACGGTCCCGGTCAGCGAGCTGGCGACGTCCGACAAGTTGCCATCGCGGTCTTGCAGCGAAGGCACCGAGATAAGCCCGGTCGCCACGCCCTCGTTGGTACGCGTGCCCTGATAATCTGCGAAGAAATAAGCCTTCGAATGTTTGATCGGTCCGCCAAGCGTACCGCCAAACTGGTTCTGCTGAAAGGCAGGTCGGCTGGGATCGAAGTAGCCGCGAGCGTCCAGGACCGTGTTCCGTAAGAATTCGAAGGCATCGCCATGGAACTGATCGCTCCCTGATTTGGTCACCACCGTGATCATGCCGCCGTTATAATTCCCGTACTCGGGATCGAAATTGTTCGTCAAAACCCGGAATTCGTCGATGGAATCCAAGTTCGGCACAATGGATGTACCACCGTTCATGTGTTCCTGCACGTCGATTCCGTCCACCATGAAGCCGTTCGACGATTCCCGCTGCCCGTCGATCGACAGATTCCCCGGATTGAGATCGCCGGAGGGGTCAAGCGTTCCCGTGACTCCCGCCATAATCACCGAACTGGGCTGCAGGGTCGTGACGGGGATGACGCCCGGTTGAATGGGCAGCAGATCCGTATAGCTGCGCCCATTCAATGGGAGCGCGGCCATTTGCGAGGCTGTGACCAGTTCACCGAGATGCGTGGCCACAGTGTCGACCTGGGCTTCCGTTGTTGCGGCGTCGCCCACAATGGTCACGGTTTCCGAACGTTGGCCCAATTGGAGCGTTGCGTCAACAGTGAGCGCGGCATCGGTGTCCACGGTCAAATTCGTCTTCGTGTGAGTTTTGAATCGGGCCGCCTCAATGGTCAGATTGTATTGGCCCACGGGAACGACCGGAAACGAATAAAAACCCTGCCCGTCCGACACAGTCTTGAATTCCGACCTGAGTGCCGTGTTCACCAGGATAATCGTCGCACCGGGCAAAGCGGCCCCGCTCGGATCCTTGATCGTTCCCGAGAGCCGGCCTGTGGCGGCTCCCCATAAACAGACGTTCGAGCAAAGCAGGCTCACCATGATCCCAAGGCGCGTATAGCAATTGCTATTTCGGGAGTGAGATCGCATCGCCAAAGGGCCCTCACATATCCGCCGCACCCAAGTCGCTGGCGCAGCATACGAGCCTGCAACACGTGCTACGGTGCGTGGAAGAGCATAATAGCATGAATCTCATACTCGTGTTATCGAATGTGTCTGACCCCAGATTGTTGCCTGCCAAGACACCGGGCCTGACGGATCGAGCCCGCTCGTGGGATGCACGTCGTAAAAGCGCGGTTACGATCCCCCCCGAAATCGGGTAAGCTGGGCCCGGAGGGTTCGGGGGAGAATATGGCCGACTTGGTGCGAACCGGTGTGTCCCTGGAGCGGGAGCTCCTGAAGCGATTCGACAAGGTGATCGGGCGCAAGGGATATCAAAACCGATCGAAAGCGATCCGCGACATCATCCGCGAGCTGATCGTCGAGGAAGACACCGACGAAAACAAGATCGTCGCCGGAACGCTGACAATGGTCTACGATCATCACCGGCCAAATCTCGCGGACAAGCTCATCGAGGCCCAGCACCACGCAGGGAGCAAGGTTTTGGCGGCCACTCACGTCCACTTGAGCCACGATTACTGTCTGGAGGTCGTGATCATGAAGGGCCGGAGCGAAGACCTGAGGCGCCTTGGGGATCAGATTCTCAGCCTTCGCGGTGTCAAGCACGGGCGCTTGGTCATCACGACCACCGGCAAGAACCTGAAGTGAAGCAGCGGAGCTTGCAAACGAAGATCTAGCCGACGATCCGTTAAAGTGTGGAGCACCCGAATTCTGGGCGCCTCCCATTTGAGCGGCTTCGGACACTGGCTGCCCAACCCGTGCCGCCGTCAGGACCTCGAAACACGACCTCCCCTGCGACGGGCGCATGATGGCTCGTTCCTTGCGTATAACACGAAATCAGCAGACGTGCTATTGTGAGATTTCGGCTTAATAATCACTGACCGGAGTTTCTCCCATGCACGATGCAGACTTCGAGGCGGCGGATCCTCAACAGCCGAGTGGGTTGAGGATCTGTTATCTGGAGGCCTTCTCTGGAATCAGCGGCGACATGACAGTAGGCGCTTTGGCGGACGCCGGAGCGGACGTGGAGCGCATTGAGGCCGGGTTGGCGTCACTCAACACCGGCGCGGACGTGAGGTTCGAAAAGACGATGCGCCGCGGCATCGCGGCGACCAAATTCAAAGTGCGCGGAGGTGAGACGCGGGCGCATCGCCATCTGCGACAAATTCTCCAGATGATCGAGCAAGCCGCCCTTCCCGATCTGGTCAAGGAGGACGCCTCCCGTGTGTTCAGGCGTCTGGGTGAGGCTGAGGCTGCGGTGCATAACGTGCCGCTCGAGAAGGTTCATTTTCATGAAGTCGGCGCAGTGGACTCGATCTGCGATATCGTCGGCTCATGCCTGGCCCTGGCCCTCCTTAAAATTGACAGGGTATATGTCTCGCCTTTGAACGTGGGCTCAGGGACGGTCGAAACGGAGCACGGCATACTGCCAGTACCAGCGCCTGCAACGGCGCGCCTGTTGCAGGGCTGGACCGTTTATTCCCGAGGACCCGCGGCAGAGCTGACCACTCCAACAGGCGCCGCTCTGGCGTGCTCGCTGGCCGCGCGTCTCCGACCCCTTCCGGCCATGAAAATCACGGCTTCCGGCTACGGTGCGGGTGATTGGGACTTTACGGAGCACGCCAACGTGCTGCGAGCAATCATTGGAGAAGAGACGCCGGTCGCTCCCGAAATCGTGACGTTAGCCCGCAGCACGACTTTCGAAGTCGGAAGCCCGGATAGCGCGGCTGACGCTCGTCGGCGCTATCTTGGTTCCCCGTTCGATGCCACTGGCCTCGTTGGCGCAAGCGGAGACGACCATAACATCCAAACTCAAGACGCTTTTTGACGATGGCGTAGACGACCTCGCCGCCAGAGTGGTCGCAATCTACGGCATCCTGCTGGCATTCAATCTCGGCGCCTGGCTCTGGGCGGGCGCTGCCTTCCACCATTACCCACCGCTCATCGGAACCGCGCTCCTCGCGTACAGCTTCGGACTGCGGCATGCTGTCGACGCAGATCACATCGCGGCGATCGACAACGTGACACGCAAGTTGATGCAGGATGGCAAGCGTCCAGTAGCGATAGGCTTTATGTTTTCCATGGGCCACTCGACCGTCGTCGTGCTGGGCGCTGGCGCAATCGCAGCGGCAGCTCTTGCACTCTCGCATCGACTGGACGGGCTCAAGCAGGTCGGAAGTGTGATCGGGACTCTGGTGTCCGCGTCCTTTCTTTTTGCGATTGCGATTGTTAATGTAATCGTTCTCGGTTCAATTTACCGCGCTTTCGTGCGAGTTCGCCGTGGCGGCCGCTACGTCGAAGAAGACTTCGATATGATGCTCGGCAACAGGGGCCTACTTTCACGGTTATTTCGCCCGATGTTTAGGATGATCACGAGCAGTTGGCATATGTATCCCCTGGGACTTCTGTTTGGCCTGGGATTCGATACGGCAACCGAGATTGGACTCTTGGGCATTTCCGCCGCCGAAGCGTCGAAGGGTCTGCCGTTTTGGGCGATACTCGTTTTCCCCACCCTTTTTGCGGCGGGGATGTCGCTCATCGATACCACCGACAACATCTTGATGCTGGGCGCCTACGGGTGGGCTTTCATGAAGCCCATTCGCAAGCTATACTACAACATGACAATCACCTGCGTTTCGGTCATGGTGGCGTTCGCCGTCGGCGGGGTTGAAGCTCTGGGACTCTTGGCCAGCTACCTCCGTTTCCACGGCAGATTCTGGGACGCGGTCGCAAGGCTCAACAACAACTTCGGCACTCTCGGCTATTTCATTGTCGGGCTCTTCGCGGTCAGCTGGATCGTATCCATTTTGATTTACAAATGGGGTCGGCTTGGCGACCTCGAACTGGGCTGATGAGAGAGTTCGCTTGCGACGCGGTCGAAGAAGGGCTTGTGGTCCGCCCGCCCGGAACTGATCGTCAGACCACGGCGGAGACATGAAGATTCTCAGATTATTGCTATTGATCCCTTTGGCCCTTTGCTTCTTTGGATCAGGGCTGCGTTCCCAGGTCTCACGGCCAAGCCAGCCAATCATCGATAGTCCTGCCCTCGATCAAATCGCGTTCGTTCACGGCGTGGCCGGCCCCTTCGCGGTAGCAGGCTATCGCATCGGGGAACGGGCGTTACGAGAACTCGATCAGCCGCGCGGCACCTTTACGCTCGAAGTGGTTCACAAGACTCCTAACGAAGTGCAATGGACCTGCATCGCGGACGGCGTGCAGGCGTCTACCGGCGTAAGTGTGGGCAAACTCAATTTGAAACTGGTTGAGGCACCCGCCGCCGACGTAGAGACCGTCGTAACCGACCGCAAATCGGGGCGATCACTTGTTTTTCGGTTGAAGCCTGGCTTCATTCAGCGTTACCTGAACCTGCCTCACGCAGCACTGACGGAGGCAGGAAGAGAGGTACTGTCGCTTCGGGATGATCAAATTTTCTCCCTTGAAGTTCGGCAACAGTAACCCGCGGCCCCGTGTTTCTGATGGGCAGCGGCGAGGACGAACCAGCCTTCTCAATCTCGTCGCAACACTCTGCTATGATGACCGTGCGGGAGGTTCCCATGCCTTATCTCTTCGTCTTCGCGGCGATCTTGATGCGGCTGTTGCCCCATCCTTGGAACGTGACGCCTCTCGGAGCGATGTGCCTTTTCGGCGGAGCCACATTCCGCAGTAAGCGTGACTCTGTACTGGTCCCGCTCGCGGCAGTCCTGCTCAGCGACTATGCGGTGATCCACTTGACTTATCATGGCCAATACGCTTGGTTCAGCCCCTATACCTGGACAGGGTTCCTGCTGGTCGGCCTCCTCGGGTGGACGCTCCGCAACAAGCTGACCGTGGTGCGCGTGGTCGGCGCCTCCCTGGCAGGGTCCGTGGCCTTCTTCCTGGTTAGCAACTTCGGGGTGTGGGTAGGCTGGAAGCTCTATCCGCCGACCTTCGGCGGCCTGGTGGACTGCTACGTCGCCGCCTTGCCGTTCTTTCGTAACAGTCTGGTGGGCGATCTGGTGTACGCCGGCTTGATGTTCGGCACCTACGCTTGGCTTCGCCACTCCCGGCAAGCTGTGGCAATTGTCGCGAGATGATGAAGGGAACCGTATCGTGCGGATATGCTCCTTGCCCCCCAGCGCGACAGAAATTGTGTTTGCTCTGGCGAAGGCAGTTCACTTGTCGGTGTGACCCACGAGTGTGATTATCCGGCCGAGACTTCCCAGATCCCCGCTGTGACCCGATCGAATATTCCGACCGGGACTTCGAGCCGGGAAATCGATTCTGCGGTTAGCAACGCCCTCGCAACGGCGGGACTCTGTACGAACTCAATCTTCCGCTGCTGGAGGAGTTACGCCCCGATCTGATATTCACGCAGCGGCTTTGCGACGTCTGCGCCGTTTCTTACGACCGGGTACAAGAGCCGGCGCGAAACCTCACGTCCCGTCCCGTGGTTCTGAACCTCGAACCTCATTCGCTTGGCCACTTTCTGGAGAATATTCTTGTCGTCGGCAGGGCGATTGGTGCTGAAGTTCAGTCTAACAAGCTTCGGGGCGGCCTCGAGCGCCGAATCGACGCGATCCGGCACAAGTCCGAAACCCTTCGAGACCGGCCCCGAGTCTTCGCGATGGAGTGGTTGAATCCCCGCTATTGCGGTGGTCACTGGATGAAGTAGTTGGTGGAGATCGCCGGCGGCCGGGACGATCTTGCTCTCCTGCACCGGCCGTCGCGGCGGATCGAGTGGCGCAAGGTGCTGGAATTTGCCCCGGAAGTCGTCGTCGTCACCTGCTGCGGATTCAATCTGAGCCGCTGTGAGCGGGAGGGAGAGATTCTGGCGACGTTCGAGGGTGCGCACGATCTGCCCGCAGCGAAGATGGAACGCGTCTATGCGACGGACGGCTCCGCGTATTTCAGCCGGCCCGGGCCGCGGATCGTCGACAGCGTCGAAGTTCTGGCCTGTCTGATCTACCCCGACCTATTCTCGCCCCCGCTGTTGGCCGATGCCGTCGCGGCCTTCAAACTGACGCCCGCGGGAGTTGTGCAAGCATGAAGCAGCCAGGAGAGAGGGCCGAACCCCAACATATCGTGTTGACATTCTCCCTGACCCCATCATATGCTGTAGCCTGTTGCTGGTGCACTTCTACGTGCTCAAAAGGGAATCCGGTCTGAATCCGGAGCTGCCCCGCAGCGGTAGGCGAAAACGAACACCGTGCCAAGGCACTGATCCATCTGGATTGGGAAGCCACGGTTAGTAGAAACTCAGCAGTCAGCTGAAGCGTTCGCAAGTCCGAAGACCTGCCGGCGACATACGCGCATCGCGTATTGCCAGGACCTCCGAGGGGAGGCATCCGGTTGGGTCGCCTTACCCCGCCTCTGCATTTCTCCTCGACACTTTACATTCACTTTTGCTGCATAGGAGAAAACCATGCTCGCTCAACACCTGCGAAACGCGATCTCGCGAATTCCCGCGCCGCTGCCCTCAACCAGGAATGAAGCTCAGGTGCGTACTGCGGTGCGGGTGCGGAGCGCCATCTGCTGGGCCGCCCTTCTCATGGTAATGGGCCTGCTGATCGCGGCCCAACCAGTCGCCGCGCAATCCAACCCGCCGTGCGCCGGGCTGTCGGCAACGGCGAACGTGAATTGGCGGCAGTTTCACTCAGATCCCTGCCACACGGGTTACAACCGGAACGAGCTTCTTCTGAGCCCGGCCAACGTCGGAAACCTCTCCCTCGATTGGACATTTGGGACGGCGGATATGGTCGATTCCTCGCTCGCGGTCGTCGACGGCGTGGTCTACCTCGGATCCGACGACTACAACGTATACGCCCTGAACGCTGTCACGGGCGCGCTCCTGTGGAAGTACACGACACAGGGTGCCGTGTCGTCTTCGCCGGCGGTGGTCAACAGCGTGGTGTACGTCGGCTCCGACGACGGTAACGTATACGCTCTGAACGCTGCCACGGGCGCGCTCCTGTGGCAGTTCACGACACAGGGTTCCGTCCCGTCTTCGCCGACGGTGGCCAACGGCGTGGTCTACGTCGGGTCCTACGACGGTAACGTATACGCCCTGAAGGCAAGCACGGGAGCGCTGCTGTGGGGTTACGGAACTGCGGGATACATCGAGGCCTCGCCGGCGGTGGCCAACGGACTGGTTTACATCGCATCCGCCGACAATAACGTCTACGCTCTGAATAGCAATACGGGAGCGCTGCTCTGGCGCTACACCACGGGGAGTTACGCCTTTTCCTCCCCCGCTGTAGTCGGCGGCCTGGTGTACGTCGGATCGGACGACTATAACCTCTACGCCCTGGACGCTAGCACGGGAGCGCCGCTGTGGAAATACACCACGGGCAGTTACATCGATTCTTCGCCGGCGGTGGCCAACGGTGTGGTGTACGTCGGATCGTGGGACACGAACCTGTACGCCCTGAACGCCAGTACGGGAGCGCTGCTCTGGAAGTACAAGACCGGGGGGCTGATCGACTCTTCGCCGGGAGTGGCCAATGGCGTAGTGTACGCCGCGTCCTGGGACAATAACGTGTACGCCCTGAACGCCAGTACCGGAGCCTTTCTGTGGGAGTACACGTTGAGCTCAGACATCGAGTCTTCGCCGGCCGTGGCCGACGGCGTGGTGTACGTCGGATCCGCCAACACGAACGTGTACGCTTTCCATCTGCCGACCCACTGAGGCCGCGGCCTCGAGCAGACTGTCGCATTTGCGCCGGGCGGCCGGCCGGACAGAATGCGTTCTGGGGCTTGCTAGAGCCGTCTCTGTGGGTCGAAAGCGCCGGCTCTTGGGTAGGGTCTCCGGGGTCCGACGAACGACAGGGCCGGTGCGGACGCTGGGGCTGCCAACCTTTCGATCTCGCTTAGCTTCTGGCACTCTCAGGGTCATTTACCGAGAGACAACTGGTCTTTTTGTGACCGGCCGTCGACCTTCTCCGGATGAGGCCAATGGACCCCAACCAGATCAGCCAGACGGCCACTTTGTTTTGCGGCAAAGTGCCGTGTCATCTCGACCGCATCCTTGACATACAAGAAGTGCCGCCCGAATTCGCCATGTCTGTAGTCGGGATGATGGCTTTTGAACAATCGGACGGATCCCGTCTGTTGAATCTGAACGAAGGCTTTATTCACCAGGCTACGCATTTCGCTTGTCTCTCTTACGGCCGATAGGCAGGTTGCGGTAATACCTAGTGTGGTGTCCCATAAATAACTAGCATAAGTGTTCAACTTGGGTTAAACTGCGGGCATGATCACTGGCCGCCCCAAGTCCACCCTAACCCTCACCGACGAAGAGCGCACTCAACTTCGCAGTTCCGCCCACTCCCGCACACTGCCCCACAACCTGGTTTGCCGCGCGAAGCTGGTGTTGTGGGCAGCAGAGGGCGACAGCAACACCCGTATTGCCCGTCGGCTGCGCTGGACCAACGCCACCGTCGGCAAGTGGCGCCAGCGCTTTGTTGGGCACCGGCTGGCTGGCCTGTATGACGAACTGCGTCCAGGACGACCACGCAGCATCGGCGACGAGCAAATCGCCGGCTTGCTCAAACGCACCCTGTCGCATAAACCGGCCGCCGGCACGCACTGGACGGTGCGCCTGGCGGCCCAGGCCAGCGGGCTCTCCAAGTCCACCGTGCATCGGGTGTTTCAAGCCTTTGCCCTGCAACCCCACCGCACGCGCAGTTTCAAACTCTCCACCGATCCGTTTTTCATCGAAAAGGTGCGCGACATCGTCGGCCTCTACCTGAACCCACCCGATCATGCCCTCGTGCTGTGCGTCGATGAAAAGAGCCAGATTCAGGCCCTAAACCGCACCCAGCCGCTGCTGCCCATGGGATTGGGATATGTGGAAGGCGTCACCCACGATTACGTTCGCCACGGCACCACCACGTTGTTTGCCGCGCTCGACATCGCCACCGGCACCGTGTTCACGGAATGTAAGCCCCGCCATCGACATCAGGAGTTTCTCGCGTTTCTGCGGCGCCTGGATGCCTGCATCCCGCCAGAACTCGACGTTCATCTCATCGTCGACAACTATGCCACCCACAAACACCCCAAGGTAAGGACCTGGCTGGTCCAGCGCCCTCGCTACCACATCCACTACACCCCCACCTACTCCTCTTGGCTGAACCAAGTGGAACGCTGGTTCGCCCTGATCACCCAGCGGGCGATTCGCCGCGGCTCGTTTCGCAGCGTCCAGGAACTGGTGCAGAAGATTGACACCTTCGTGCAGCATTACAATCGCTGCAGCCGACCTTTCGCCTGGACGGCGACCGCAGATTCGATCCTGGAAAAGCTCGCGCGACTTTGTTCGCGTATTTCCGGGACACTACACTAGTAGGGAGGGGAACTCTCTTGCCCCACCGTCTTTGATTCAGTGATCCCGCACGCAGCGGAAGCCCAGGTGATTGCTGGCCGTCTCGGGATCTCCCTTGCCGCGAGAGCCCGTGATGTAGCGCTCACAATATTGATCCGTGCAAAGAAAAGACCCCCCCTTCTGCACACGCTTGGCAACGCCGGTCTCCCGCGGATCGAAGCTGTCGGTCGGCCCCTGGGGGTTTATCGCGACCGATCCTTCCTGTGAAAGCCGCGCGTAGTAATCCGGGCGGTACCAATCCGAAACCCACTGCCACACATTTCCCGCCATGTCGTACAAACCGTAATCGTTCGGAGGATAAGATGCTACCGGAGCCACGCCGGCGTGGCCATCCTCGGCTGTGTCGGTATCGGGGAAGTGTCCTTGAAAAGTGTTTGCCATCCACTTTCCATTCGGCTTCAACTCGCTTCCCCATGGATACTGCTGGCGATCGCGTCCGCCCCGAGCCGCGAACTCCCACTCGGCTTCGCTGGGAAGGCGCTTGCCCGCCCACGTTGCGTATGCGACGGCGTCGGGCCATGCGACATGAACCACGGGATATTTTTCCTTGCCGCGAAGATCGGTGTTCGGGCCCTCGGGATGGCGCCAGTTCGCGCCTCGCACAAATCTCCACCAGGCTAGGGGCTGATTCAACGGCACCGAACCCGATGGAGGTGTAAACACAAGAGAGCCGGGGGCTAAATCCCCTAGCGTGAGGTCAGGGAATTCCTTATGGTCGAGGGGACGTTCCGCGATGGTTAGATAGCCCGTCGCTTTGACGAATCGCGCGAATTCTTCGTTGGTAACGTCTGTGCGGTCCATCCAGAAGCCTCTGACTTCGACCTGGTGAACCGGCTGGGCATCCTCCATGTGATCGGTTCCCATCCAAAAGCGTCCACCCGGTATCCACACCATGCCTGGCGGCGCGTCCTGTAAACTCCCGGACCCTGGAGACGCGAGCCGCCATGCCGGACTCTTGAAGGCGACGGCACGCAAGGATCGCCGAGATATTCCGTTGTCGCACTTCATTGCACCGCTGCTTCGTGCAACGATATTCTGCGTCCCGTCAGAGCGATTGGCGACAATTCCGCACACACACAAGAGGAGCAGCAGGTTGCGTAACGCGGACAGCAAAAATGCGCTGCACGACATTTCTCTTGCCCTCACGCTCTCATTCATGAGCAATTTCCACTCGTGGAACAACTGGCGGCACACAACTAGCTAGTTCCCGCCGCCCCTGGCCAGATCTTGCACGCCTTCACAAAATGACTTGTGGTCTTTGTTCCGATGGAT
>JASHQD010000239.1 GCA_030037755.1 Terriglobia bacterium | reverse complement strand
GGCAGGATCGTCGCGCCTTGCCGTCAACCAGCACCGTGCAGGCGCCGCACTGACCCTCGCCGCAGCCGTACTTGGTGCCCGTCAGGCCAAGCTGGTCGCGCAACGCGCTCAGCAGAGTGGTGTCCGGGTCCACTTGGAGCGTGCGTTCAGCGCCGTTAATGCGAATCTTAAGACTTTCCACTTCCTATCGGCCTCTGCCTGACCTCTCTCCAAAGCCGAGCGTACACCCGCCGTCAGCATGAATCAAGCTGCAGTCCCAGGCCCGACTTGTTTGCGCTGAGACGGCTTGGCCACGGGCAAGAGAGTAGGGTCCAGAGGCGACCGAGCGAGCGATAACCGATCGGTCGACGTCCGAAGCCCATTCCACGTTTTTCCAGGCAAGTTGCTGATTCCACACCACATTCCAGCTTCGTCCGTAGGCATGTTTTTGGTCTCCGCCCGCCGGCGCGTCACGACATGTCGTGACGGCGAGCACGACACGCCGTGACGGGTACAGGACAAACCGCGATTTCCAGAGCGTTGCACTACCCTTTTCCTGAAAAATGGCCTTTTTTCGAGGTTAAACTGCTGAAAACAAGCAGGATAAGCACAGTGGGTTTGGCAATGGTCATTCCTGGGGTAAGTAGCTGATGCATTTGGCTTTAAGCCTAATGGCTTTGCTGGCTTTGGTGCCTGGAGACGCAAACTGCTCGATGTGCTGCTTGAAGGAGTCGAGTGACGGCGCGTCCGGACGATTGGTGCTGGTATCATTTGGAGCGCGAGCATCCTGGCCGCACCCGGCACCGAATCCTGCGACTGAGAGCGGACCAGGATGCCCGCCCTTCGAATGATGCCGCTACCGGACGATTAACCGGGTCGGTAACATATGTGTATATACTATATTATACACCCAGACAGGTCAATGTCAAGTCCTTTCTCGCCCGGCTCGCCGGATGGAGGCTCCGGGCCACGCCGGTCGCCTCTGGTGCCGCGGATGCTGGTATAATCCCTCGCCAACGTCAGGTTCAGTTCAGAAGAGGTTTTCGCAGGCATCTCAGTGGACGAACGATTTGATCCCGGCGCGACCGCAGGTACCGGTGACGCACCTGCGCTTGCGGGAAGCGCGATCGGGCGCTATCACCTCTTGCAGAAGATCGGCGAAGGCGGCATGGGCGAGGTGTGGCTGGCGGAGCAGAAGGAGCCCGTGCGCCGCCGCGTCGCGCTCAAGCTGGTCAAAGCCGGGATGAACACCCGCGAGGTGATGGTCGCGCTTCGAGTCCGAGCGCCAGGCGCTGGCGCTGATGGACCATCCTGCCATCGCCAAGGTGCTTGACGCGGGTTCCACGCCGCAGGGCGCGCCCTACTTTGTGATGGAATACGTGGCGGGCGTGCCCATCACGACTTACTGCGACAACCACCGGCTCAGCACCCGCGATCGCCTGGAACTGTTCATCCATGTTTGCGAAGGGGTGCAGCACGCTCATCAGAAAGCGATCATCCACCGCGATCTGAAACCCTCCAACATCCTCGTGACGGAAGTGGACGGTCATCCGGCGCCGAAGATCATCGACTTCGGAGTGGCCAAGGCGCTGAGCCAGCGGCTGACGGCAGAGACGCTCCTGACGCGCGTCGGCTCGATGGTCGGGACCCCGGAATACATGAGTCCGGAGCAGGCGCTATCGTCCGGCGAGGACATCGACACGCGCTCGGACGTCTATTCGCTCGGCATCATTTTTTACGAATTGTTGGCGGGCGCGCCGCCCATCGACCTGCGCAAGGTCGCTCTGGATGAGTTCCTGCGCCGGCTGCGTGAGGAAGAGCCGTCCAAGCCGAGCACCAGGATCCGCACGCAGGATCCGGCGACCTCCACCGATGTGGCGCGCAAACGGCAGACCGAGCCGCCGACACTGATGCGGCAGATGCGCGGGGATCTGGACTCGATCGCGCTGAAAGCTCTGGAAAAGGACCGGGCGCGCCGCTACGGCTCGCCGTCCGACTTTGCCGCGGACGTTGGCCGATACTTGCGGAACGAGCCGGTGCAGGCTGTGCCACCTTCGGCAGCCTACCGGGCACGCAAGTTCGCGCGCCGCTATCGCGTGGCTCTGGCCACCGCTTGCGCCTTCGTGGGGGTGCTGATGGCGGCGGCGGGCGTAAGCATCTGGCAGAGCATCCTGGCCAGAAGGCAGCGGGACCGCGCAGACGCCGAGGCGGCCGTGGCCAAGGCTGTGAACCAGTTTCTCCAGGACGATCTGCTGGCTCAGGCAAACCCGGAATCGCAGGGAGGCGCGGACACGAACCCGGACCCGGACGTGAAGGCACGGACGTTGCTGGATCGGGCCGCGGCGCAGGTCCAAACGAGATTCGCGAAACAGCCAGTGGTCGAATCCGAGATCCAAAGTACGATCGGGAAAGCTTACCTGGGCCTTGCCCTTTACGCGCAGGCCGAGGATCATTTGAATCAGGCCTACAAACTGAGTGCCGTGAATCGCGGCGCAGACGCCCCCCGGACTCTCGAGCTGCTGATGCTGGTGTCCGAGGTCGAGATTGACGAAGACAAGAAGCCCGAGGCCGTGGCCGCCGCCAAGACCGTTTTCGACGGTGAAACGCGCACACTGGGTCCGGAAGATCCGCAAACAGTTGTGGCCATGCAGAACTTGGCATCGCTGTATTTCAGAGCCATCAGTACGCGGAGGCGGAACCGCTTGTGAAGAAAGCGCTCGAACTTCAGGTGCGACGCACCGGTTACGACAACATCGACACTCTGAATACCAGCGACACCCTGGCGGCGTTATATATTTCCCAAAGCTGCTCGGAGCGTCGTTTTTCAAAGCACGCCCTTCACGCTTTCACGTATGGCGATGGATCTTCTTGAGGTCTTTAGCCAGGAGGGCAAAGGGACTTGCCAGCACATCGGCCCGTCTCCCGTAAAGCACCTGGCCCTGAGCGCGATAAAACAGCCTGATCGAAGCCCTGTCGTAAAGCAGCAACACGGGATCGAAGAACTGATGAATCGCGCGCGGGTTGCCAACCGGATTGGGGCCAGCCGTCCACGTGAAGGGCACTACCGGCGCAAAATAGATCCACGCCACCGCGTCGGCCTTCGTACAATCGTCAACGAGCCGCCAGGGAAGGCGATCGAGCACTCCCTTGGGTTCGCTTGCCTTGGCCAGGAACTCCTTGACGGCCGCTGCCTCCCCGCTTTCCAGATTGCTCAAATCCACGCAGAAGCTCTTGACCTGTGAGAGGGCGGCAGGGTCGAACACTTCGCCGCCCAGCGCACCCAAAGCCACTGTCTCAGACGACTCCGTCGACCGGTTAACCACCCCTGGAGGCTGTCCAACCACCCCGGGAGTTTGCGCTCTGGAGAGCCCCGTCTGCGCGCAATAAAGCCAGAGGATTCCAGAAGCGGCCACCCGCCAAGGGCTCCGTCCTGGGCAGCCCCGAGGATGGACAAGACGACTCGCGGCAAAGCGAAACTCTGAAGAAGGCCCGAAACGGGAATCCATGCGGGAGAAGGCTCTCATGCGCTCCGGGGTATGGTCTAATGATAGCGTTCCTCAATGGACTTTACAAAGGTAGACGAATCGCTTAGAGTTTTGTAGGTATCTATCTGTAGAGACCAACTCTATTAATTGGCGCGGGATAGCAATTCACTTTTAACATAGAGTTACTGCTCATACGGTACATCAGCGATACATTATGTTCAACAATAGTAACAATCATATCGCAGTCAATATCTTATACTTAAAACCAGGAGTAAAAAGTTCCTCGGTGCAAGGCGGACACGCCGAAGGGAGTCTTGGCTCATGGCTGTCGTGGAGCTTACATACATTCTCCACCTCGAAGACAGTGCCGACGACGCGGAGATCGTCGCTGACGCACTCAGTGACGGCGGACTGCGCTGCTACATTGAGCGCGTCGACCAGCGGGACACGTTTCTCAGCGCCTTGGATAGCAGGGAGTGGGACGTTGTAATCGCGGATTACTCGCTGCCGTCGTTCGATGGCCTGTCAGCGCTGGTGCTGGTGCGGGAAAGGTACCCGGACCTGCCGTTCATCCTCGTTAGCGGAACACTCGGGGAGGAAGCCGCGGTCGAAGCGCTGAAGTCGGGCGCGAACGACTACATTATTAAAGATCGCCTGGCGCGCCTGCCCCTTGCCACAAAGCGAGCCATCGGGGAGCGGGCCGCGGCCCAGGAGCGCAAGGAATCGGAAGCCCTCTTGAACCTGCGCACCAAGGCCCTGGAAAGCGCCGCCAACTCGGTGATCATCACGGACCGCGAGGGAACGATCATCTGGGCCAATCCGGCCTGCAGCGTGCTGACCGGCTACACACCCGCGGAACTCATCGGACACAATCCGCGCCTGCTCAATGCCGGCCGTCATGATCGTGTGTTCTACCGGAACCTCTGGTCGACCATTCTTCAGGGCGACGTGTGGCAGGGCGAGATTCACAACCGGCGCAAGGACGGGTCGCTGTATTGCGAGGAGATGACCATCACTCCGGTTCGAGACACGCAAGGTGAAATCAGCGCCTTCATCGCCATCAAGCAGGACATTTCCGCCCGGAAAGACCTGGAGCAGCAGCTGCTCCATTCGCAGAAGATGGAAGCGGTGGGACGCCTGGCGGGCGGGGTGGCGCACGACTTCAACAATCTTCTGACCGTCATCACCGGCTACAGCAACATGCTGCTGACCAATCCCAAAGCTTCGATTTCGGAGTGCGCGGAGCAAATCAAGACGGCCAGCGAGCGGGCCGCGGCCGTGGTGAGGCAGCTTCTCATGTTCAGCCGCCGGGAGGTCGTCGGGCCGAGGGTTGTCAGCCTCAATGACATCATCTCCAAGACCGAGAAGCTCCTGCTTCCCGTGCTCGGAGAGAAGGTCAAGCTGGTCATCGCAAGGGGAAGCGGCCTGGGATCGGTGGAGGCCGATCCCGCCCAGCTCGAGCAGGTGATCATAAACCTGGCCATCAATGCGGCCGACGCCATGCCCCCGCGGGGCGGCCAATTGAGCATCACTACTTCGAACGTAAATGTTGATGAGTCGACCGGCGGGCGCCCCCAAGGGATAGCGGCCGGTCCTTATGTGCTATTGAAAGTTGCGGACAATGGCCTCGGCATGAGCGAAGAGGTCAAGGCCCAGATCTTCGAGCCCTTCTTCACCACCAAGGACCGGTCGTCGGGCAGTGGCCTGGGCCTGTCGAGTGTTTACGGAATCGTCAAGCAGAGCGGCGGATTTATCCACGTGGAAAGCGCTCCGAATCAAGGCTCGACGTTCAGTGTCTACCTGCCTCGCGTCCAGGGGGAACCGGAGACTGCGCAGCGCGGCGCTCATGCCGAGCACCGCGGCAACGGCGCGGGCACGGTGCTGCTGGTCGAAGATGAAGTCAGTGTGCGCACGCTGGTCCGTTCGATCCTGGAAATGGATGGTTACACGGTTCTGGAAGCGGGTGACCCCAATGAAGCTCTCGACACTTACGGAGTGTATCCGTGGGGATCGAGCAGTCCCATCGACCTGCTTCTGACGGACATCGTGATGCCCCAGATGAGCGGAATCGAGCTGGCCGCGCATTTGCTGCGTCTGCATCCGAACATGAAGGCACTCTACATGTCGGGATATTCCGACGAGTTGCTGCAGAAGCATGGGATACACTCCCTGTCACCCTCGGCCTTCATTCCCAAGCCGTTCACGTCAGCCGAACTCCTGAGCAAAATTGAAGAGGCCCTCAGGCCGCGTGATTGAATAATTCGTGCGACGCGCGGACCGCCGGTAGCCGACCGGGTGGAGTTGTCCCAGCCCGGGAGCTCCGAAGAAGGCGTCGTCCCGCGGTGGACCGCACTGCGGCTTGAGGTGGTTGGCTAAATCGCCGCGGCTGTCAGGGGGCGGTTGCCCTTGCCCGGAAACGTAGTCCTGGTCCACCGCGACGGTGACTCTTGGGAGAAGGTCTCCGTCGGCCCAGCGTCCGGCGAAGCCACTGACACGTCCGATCAAGGAAGAAAGATTGTAAGCAGAGGGAGGATCGTGGAAGGAGGGGGCAACTTCTTCGGCCTGGGGGCCTGATGTTCGGGGCCATGGCCCATCGCCATTGCGGATGATCTGGCGACGGTCGGCGTTGATATTCCGCAGAGTAGAATCATCAGAGTTGCAAAGATTGCTTTCTTCATCGACAGTGTTCCTTCCAGCGCTTGTTCGCTTCAATCAAGCACAGGCAAACCTAAGTGCACGTCCGCTGCCGATGTTGATGCAATGCTTAGTTACCTATTCGACATCGCGATGATGGAGGTCCAGCGCAAGCGCGGGGATCGCACGGAGCACGTGTCAGCTCCCTGCGAAGCCGTTGCGTTATATTGAGTTGCAAAGAAACTCGTCGGACTCGTTCGCTGGCTGATGAACCTGCGTCGTACCTTTCAGAACGAAGCGACACCGGGAGTTCGAGGCAGCGGCTGCAGGAGCGTCTGTCACCAAATTGTCGCTTTCAGGAACTCCACGATGTCACTGCGGTGCGACGGCCCCCCAAGGTCGAAAGCGAGATTGGCGCAATAAGTCTTGCCGGCCACCTGCGAGTTGCCGAATAGCGTGGAAGGGTGAGCCGGCTCGAGCGGCCCCGAAATCTGGGTGGCGACCCCCATCGCGAAAATTACCGGCATTGCCAGCCGCGAGCGGAATTCAGCATGGACAACGAAGCCACGAGATGGGGTCGACCCGAGCTTCACTGTCTGCCGGCATCGTTGTTGATCGATCTTAGATTGTTACATCTTCGTTTCTTATCTCGACCAGTACCGTATTAATCTGAGTAACACCTTGCGATCACCGCTCCCTGACTCTTTTGCCCAAAATCGATTTCGGGTCTCCAAGAGCACGCTCGAACGCGGGCACGACAGAGATTGACTCGGCCTGAGTCTCCGGTCGATGCGTGCCTTGGTCGGAAGCATGCCCTTCCGCGAGGCGAAACTGAACTGGTCGGCATATAATGTTGCTTGTAATAGCCAACCGGGAGAGGGGGGTCTCCGCACTTGGCAGGGAATGAGCATTTGCCGCAGCCACACCGGGTCGGTTGGTTGAGGTGGTCCAAGGCTGGCTTGGTTGTGGGCGCCGTGGTTATCGCCAGCGCGACGGCGTTGATCGTCCGGCGCGATTACGTCAGGACCGCCGAATCGTGGAGAGCCCAGCTCAGCAGCACGGTTGCGTACCGCACGTGGATGCTGGCGGAATCGGTTCAAGAGAGCCAGGACGATGCCCGAGTGCTGGCCGGGTTCCCTCCGAGCAGCGAGCTTCTGCGGCTCGACCGGCAGGGTAACCAGGGCTCGGGACAACGGACTGCGGCCTCCGGAGAAGTCTCGCATCTGTTCGATGAGTATCGAACGGTCTACCTCTATGATCCCGTCTCTCTGGCGGACACAGAAGGACGGACCTTAGTGGCCGTTGCCAGTTCCGGGACGCTGAAGGATCTGCTGGAGAGAGAAGAAGTCAAGGAGGTGCTGCGAGCGGTCGTGCGTGGGGGAAATGCGAAGGTCCAGTTGATTCAACCTCCATCGCGAGGTCTCTTCCTGGTCTTTGCCGTGCCCGTCCTCGACAGCGGTTCCAGCGACAAGACGGTGCTTGGATCCGTGGCAGTTCTCGATGAAGTGGCCGCGGACCTTTTTCCGCTTTTGAAGGTCGAAGGAGCAGCCACCCGTACAGGCGAAACCCTGCTATTGAGCCTGCCGGGCGGAACGGCTTCCTATGTCTCACCCCGGCAGTTTTCGCCCGCCTCGCCACAACCCGGGTCGCCGTCTGACACGCTATTGGCGGCAGCTGCCTTTGCCGTCGAAGGCAAGCCGACCTTCGGGGACTATCTTGATTATCGAGGAACTCGGGTTTTGGCGGCGGAGGAAAAGATTCCGTTGCTCGACTGCGTCGTGGTATGCAAGGTCGATCGGGAGGAAGCGTTCGGCGGTTTTCGGAGTACTGCCGGCCTTCAGGTGCTGACGGCCCTTGCGCTGCTTACGATATACATCCTGGCGATTCTTGCGTATCAACATGACCTGGCCAAAAGGAGAGAGTCCGAACGGCAGATACGGCTGCTCAACGTCGCGCTGGAGCAACGCGTACGCGACCGTACAGCGGAGCTTGAAGCCGCCAACAGCGAACTGGAAGCCTTTGCCTACTCGGTGTCGCATGACCTTCGCGCGCCCCTTCGTCATCTGACCACCTTCTCGGAGTCGTTGCGGAAGAGGTCTTACGAACGGTTCGAAGAGCGCGACCGGCGCTACCTGGACAAAATTTCCGCCGCGGCCGTCCGGATGGGCAAGCTTATCGACGATCTTCTATCGTTCTCCCGCCTGGGACGAGCGGGGATGTCAAAAAGCCGGTTCGCCTTGGGGCCGCTCATCCAGGACGTGCGAAAGGAACTCGAGCCGGAGACCGGCTTGCGGAATATCAGGTGGTCAGTGGGCAAGTTGCCCGACGTTTATGCGGACCAGGCGTTGATGCGCCAGGTCTTCGTAAATCTCCTCTCGAACGCGGTGAAGTACACGCGGGGACGGGAGACGGCGCTCATCGAGATCGGCAGCACAAGCGGCACGGCTGGCGAGAAAGTGATCTTCGTTCGCGACAACGGCGTGGGGTTTGACATGCAGTACGCTCACAAGCTTTTCAAGGTTTTTCAACGCCTGCACACCGAGGAATTCGAGGGCACCGGCATCGGGCTCGCCAACATACGCCGGATCATCGAGCGTCACGGCGGCCGCGTATGGGCCGACGGCGCACCCCAAGTCGGCGCGACCTTTTATTTCTCAATTCCGGAGCGCGAAAGGGCCTCGTAAGGGCACTCCGGCCAGCTCTCCCGAAACCGCAGACTCTCACTCTGGGCGAGCCGGCCTACGGGGCGGGCGCCCAGTAACCTCGCTTGGCCCTTAGACGCACGTTCTTTTTGTCTACCGTTATCTCGATCTTTCGAAATTTGCCGTTGGCAAGCTTGTCTGACGAATTATATGCAAGTACGTAGTAGGCTCGTCCGTCGGCCAAGGCCTGGCGCAGGCCCTTCAGCATATCGTTCGAGTTGCCGAAAAAGAGTCCGCCTGTGGACTCCGCCAGGTCGACCAGGCCGTCATCCTTCTCGACTGCCGCCAGCCTGTCCTGGCGCTCCATCCTCGGCATTACGATGGGCGCCATTTTCGAGGACAGCGGCGGAGCGGTCACGTCGACTCCTCCGGGCGGGGTCACGTAAACTCCGCGCGAGTCGAGAGTATAAAAAGCCACGTTGCGATCGTCAGCCAGCTGGAGCACGGCATTCACCTCGGAATCGAGAGGTGGAATGGAGTTGTGCAACGCGATTGACGGATCGTTCAGGTAAATCGCGATCAGGCCGAAGAGGTTCCGCCCGGGCTGAATGGTGAAGCCATCGGAAATCAGGATCAGGGCGCGCTTTCCCGGCACGGCTCCCAATTGTTCCGCGAGGCCCCGAACCTGCTGAAGAAAAGTCCGTAGTTCGCCCGAGTCATCCTCGCTCGACGAGGTGGCGAAAGACTCGATCCTGTGAAATTCGATTGTCTGCTCGCAGATACCGCCGCCCGGCCCGTTCTGTTCGCACTCACACTTCGTGCAATAATCGTCCAGCATCCTTCGGAGTTGGATTTCGTCCAATGCGCGGCTCGACTCCTTGCTCTCCAGAATGAACCTGGTGAAGCGCTCGTCTTCAAGCGCGCGCAGGACGGCGTCAGGATCGCGCGTCAAGGGCTGAACCACATTGACGCTTCGCGACAGGACAACCAGGCCGTAAAGCGTGGAACCGGCTTGCTGTTTGGAAAAGAGGTTCTTCAGGGCGCCGCGAACCTGGGTGAAGTTGCCAAACTGCGAGTTCAGGGTGTCAAGGACGATCAGGTAGGTCTGGCCGGGCGAGATCGTGCCTTCCGCCGGCGGGGCGATCGGCTCGGTATCCAGCTGTGGCGCGGCGGGCTTGGGCAGGAAGAGTCTGGCCGCCCCGTCGGACTCCGCCGTCAGGGAAACGATCTGCTGCTCCACTCCGTCTTCGAACACCTTGAAATCGCCGGAGCGGAGTCCCAGTACGCTGTGTCCCTTGGGATCCGTGACGACGACCGGGACCAGGACCTGCCTGACCTCCACGTGAATGCTGGGAATCTGGGGGCTGGATGGAGATTGCGGCGCGGGATGGGCGCCGCGAGGCGCGTCCGTTTCCGCTGAACGGACCAGCCTTCCGCCGGAGGCTAGCGGAGTCACGCAAATCAGCAGGAGGATCGCGGGGTATGTCTTCATGCGTCGCCCCGGGCTAGAGGGTACCACGTTTCTTCAGAGTCCGAGATGCCGGCGGTGGTCGGGGTAGACCTTCTCACGCGATTCACGATTCGCCTGGGAATCTGCCCGGCAGCCCCGGCGGCCCCGCGTAGACCTGCACAATTTGTGCCGGGAATCATTGTGTGATATATGAAAGTTGACTGAGGCCGTCAACATCCCAAACAGACAGGTGCTCCATGGCCTCGATGAGATCACGTCTTGAGGTTGTTGTTCTTGTCCTGATGGTATTCATCGCTCCGGCGTCATTTCGCGCCGCAAACGCCTGCGCACAGACCCATCCCGTGCCGCTGATCAATCAGCCGCTCGTGCCTGCTGCCGCATTGCCCGGCGGAGCCGGATTCACGCTCACGGTAAACGGCACCGGCTTCGCGTCCGGAGCGCAGGTCCGGTGGAATGGGACGGCGCTCGCCACCACGTTTGTGAGCGCGTCGCAACTCACGGCGTCGGTGCCGGCTTCGAAGATCGCCACTGCCGGAACCGCGACTATCACCGTCACGAACCCCGGTTCCGGCGTCGCAGCCTCGAACGTAGTCTTCTTCGAAATCGTCCAGTCCGCGTCCGCAGTGGAGTTCGGCTCCTCGACGGTTGCCACAGGTAACGGCCCCGCCGCCATTGTGGCGGCAGACTTCAATGGCGACGGAAAGATGGATCTTGCGGTCGCGAACTCCGCCGCCAACACCGTTTCCGTCCTGCTCGGCAATGGCGATGGGACCTTCGCAACCCATGTGGACTATCCGACAAGCGCGAGCCCCTACTACAACATCCTGGCGGCCGATTTCAACAACGACGGCAAGATCGACATCGCGGCGGGGTCTTCGGTTCTTCTGGGCAATGGCGACGGCACGTTCCAGCCGTTCATCGCCATGCCGTTCGATGCCTCACTTGCGGCTGATTTCAACGGCGACGGCAAGCTTGACATCACCGGGATCGGCACAAACAGCAGCGGAGCGAATGCGATCGATGTTGCTCTTGGGAATGGAGACGGCACGTTCGGCGCGCCTCTGTCGACAGCGACGGAGCTTCCCATCGGATCTCAAGGCTTCCTGGACATGGCGGTGGGCGACTTCAACGGCGACGGCAAGCTCGACGTGGCCGTGAGAGCTCAATTCATCGACGGCATGGACTCCGGAAATCTCTTTGTACAGCTTGGCAATGGCGACGGCACCTTTCAGAGCGGCACCGCGGTGAACGGCAGCGATTTTGTCTTCTTCAATCCCACCTGGATGGGCCTGGGGGATTTTAACGGAGACGGCAAGCTCGACATCGTGACCACCAGCTGCTATTACCGCGATATTCTCGCCGTCTCGTACCCTGTCTTCCTGGGGCAAGGGAACGGTGCGTTCACCTTGGGCATCGGCGGCATGGCGGCACCGAATAACCAGGATTGCCCGTATTCAGGACTAACTGCTGATCTTAATGGCGATGGCAAGCTGGATTTGGCAGCAGTGAACTATCCGACGTTTGAATCCACAGGCAGCGGCATCTCGGTCTTGCTGGGAAACGGAGATGGGAGCTTGCAATTGCCCGTCGATTTCCCCACGGGATCTTTTCCCCTTTATGCCGCGGCCGGAGATTTTAACGCTGATGGCAGGCTGGACCTCGCCGTGACGAACAACGGCGACAACACCGTTTCGATCCTGCTTCAGCAGCCGCCCGCGATCAACACATCGCCCCCGGCATTAACGTTCGGCAACACTTATGTGGGCGTATCAAGTTCTCCACAGACCTTGACCATCACCAATGTCACCACCGGTCCCGTCCAGATCACAGACGTCTCAACCAGCGCAGACTTCAGTCAGACTAACGACTGCGGCACGCTCGACGCCGGCGCCACCTGCTCGGTATCGGTGACTTTCACGCCCGGCAGCGAGGGACCTTTGACGGGCACGCTCACTATCACTTACAGCGAAGCGGGCAGTCCCCTTGCGATTCCCTTGAGCGGAACAGGGCAGCCTCACCTTGTCTTGTCAACCACCCAAGTGAGCTTTGGGTATCACGAGATTGGTACTAGCGCGCCGCCTCAAACGGTGGCCGTGACCAACGCCGGTCTTGACACTATTTTCGTCAGTGTGGGTTCTCTCGGCACGATAGGCTTCTCGCAGACGAATAATTGCGGCTCCCTCGCGCCTGGAGCGAGTTGCCAGGTGACGGTCGCTTTTGCGCCGAAGTCCTCCACCTATCCGCTCGGGAGCAGCGCCGTCCTGGAGATCTACGGCGACTACTCCAACTACAACGTGACGGTCTCTGGCATAGCGACCACCACTGCAGTGGTCGTGTCTCCTTCGCGAATTGTGTTCAGCGGGCAATCCGTCGGGTCCACCAGTCCCGCGCAGAACATCACCTTCGCAAATGCCGGTACGACGTCTTTCTCGGTTCGCGAAATCAAGGTCAGCTCCGGGGGGTTTTACCAGCAGACCAACGACTGCCCGGCCGCACTGGCTTCCGGCGCCAGTTGCTCCATAGCGGTCACATTCACGCCCAAGTCGGAGGGGAATCGAGCCGGTTTCGTCCTGATTGTCGATTCTTCAAGGCCGAGGCCTGCGCAACTGGTCTTGCTAACCGGAACCGGCAGCGCTCAAGAAGCGGGAGGATATGCCGGGAGCGCCCGCACGCGACTTTCGCCAAAAGGATCGTTGACGAAAAGCGGCGACGACAGGCAAGGCGCTTCCGCCGTGACGCGAACGCCCGTTGCCGCCGGGCAACCGCGCTCGCGAAAGCAGTCCTTCAAGGAGAACGCCTATGTGGATCGCAAGAACGATGGAGTTCATCCGGCGCAAGCCGATTCGCCGCGCGTGGATCGCCGCGACGATCGTGCTGGCGCCGGCGCTGACGACGATTTCATGCCTTGACACGAGTTCGGTCACGCAATTCGCCAAGACCAGCCAGGACGTGGGCAATAACTTCAAATCCATCGCCGACCAGACGCTGGCGACGTGCAAATGGGCCCACAACTTCTTCCCCGCCGACGAGGGTTCCGCAGCGCCGCCTCTCGACTGCGCGAAGTACGAAGCGGTGGAACCCCAGTTGACCGCGGTGAACGACGCGCTGTTCGCCTATATCGCAAGCCTCGGCAAGCTGGCGGCGCCGGTTTCCGACAGCAATCCGTTCAAAACCATAGGCTCGGACCTGAAGACGGCCGACAGCTCGATCAGTTCCCAGGACCAGAGCCTGGCTTCGGCCGCAGGCGGACTCTTTGGTGCGCTCGAGCAGGTGGCGCTGAGCGGTTACCAGGAACACCATCTCGAGGAGATCATGCGTTCGGAGGACAAGGACGTTCAGAACACGGTCGCGTTTCTCTTCGGCTACGCCGCGCATGAGTCGGGCGAGATCGTCCGAAATACGTGGACGCTGGAGCATGAATTCTGTGTCGGTCAGGCGCAGCTATCCGGCAATCAGCCGCTCGCGACCAGGTTGCTGGCCATCAAATGCGATGAGGACGAGACCAGCGAGCAGGCCAAGCTCGCGGCGATTGAGAGCTATCAGAAGGCGCTCAAGGTCATCGCCGACACTCACGCAAAACTAAGCGGAACGAAGAATTGGAAGACCCAGGACATGGTTAAATACCTTGTTCCGCAAATCACGCAGCTCAGCGCCGCCTCGCTGACCATGCGGCGGGCCGTTCGATAAGGAGACGACGATGAATCCCGACGACCTTAAGGCTCTTGGAGACGCGTACAGCGATTTTGCCGACGCTTTGGTCGACTGGCGAGGCTCGCATCCCATCAAGGACGACAAACTGAGCAAGCAATTCGATCGGCTTGTCGCCGACGTGGTCAAGCAGTCCGACGACCTCGGAGAGCAGGCGCTGACGGCTGCCCTGGCGAAGGTGCAAACCTCGGTCGGCGACCTGAAGACGGGCACAAAAGAAGCACAGCAGGCACTCAATTTGATCAAGGATGTGACCAAGGTGTTTTCGATCGGCGACGCCGTCGTTTCGCTTGGCGGGTGTTTGCTCGCTCCTACGGTGACCACCGCGACCGTGGCGAGCGAACTGAGCGGCGTGGTTCAGGCCATCCAGAAGGCCACGGCGCCACCGCCGAGTTCTGGCGGATCCAGCGGCGGATAGGCGCGCATCGAGCAGCGCTCTGCGAGCGCCGAAAGGCGGACGGCGGTCATAGACCGCCGCTATTAGCGCTACAGCGCAAAATGAGGTATGGGGATGAAAGCGGTCCGATTCCACGAACACGGCGGCATCGACGTGCTCAAGCACGAGGATGCCCCGAAGCCCGAGATTGCGGACAACGAGGTGCTGGTCCAGGTGGCTGCCTGCGCCTTGAATCATCTCGACATCTGGCTGCGCAAGGGCACGGCGAGCTGGAAGTTGCAGATGCCGCACATTGTGGGCAGCGACATTTCGGGTGAAGTCGCGACGGTCGGGACTCTGGTGCGCCATGTCAAGCCCGGTGATCGCGTGCTGCTCTCGCCCGGCATCGGTTGCGGCCAATGCGAGCAGTGCTTCAAGGGACTCGACAGCGCCTGCCGCAGCTACACGCTGTTCGGCGTCATGGTCGACGGCGGCTACGCCGAATACGTGAAATCGCCGGAGATGAACGTCATTCCCATTCCCGGGGACCTGAGTTTCGACGAAGCCGCGGCGCTGCCCCTGGTGTCGGTGACGGCCTGGCACATGCTCGTGACGCGCGCGCAGCTTCGTCCCGGCGAGGACGTGCTCGTGATCGCGGCCGGGTCGGGCGTGGGCAGCGTGGCCATTCAGATCGCGAAATTGATGTCGGCGCGCGTGATCGCTGTCGCGGGGACCGACGCCAAGCTCGCCAAAGCCCGCGACCTCGGTGCCGACGAGGTGATCAACCATCGGACGCAGTCCATCGCAGGCGAGGTCCGGCGCCTGACCAACAAGCGCGGCGTGGACGTGGTCGTCGATCACGTCGGCACGGCCGTCTGGGAGGATTGCTTCGAGTCGCTCGCCACCTACGGCCGGTTCGTCACCTGCGGCACGACGTCGGGAGAAGAGGCGCGGCTGAATCTGAGGGCGCTCTTCGGGCGGCAACGCAGCGTGCTCGGATCATTCATGGGCGGCAAGGGCGAGCTGCTGGAAGTGCTCAAATTCATCGGCCAGCGAAAGGTGAGGGCGGTGATCGATTCGGTTTTTCCCCTGAGCGAAGCCGCGGCGGCACAGAAGAAGATGGAGGATCGGGATCTGTTTGGGAAGATCATCCTCCATCCGCGGGAGTAGTTGCCGGTTAGTGGTTCGAGGTCCTGCCGGGCTGGTGCTCGACCCAATGCGACGAACCGACTACCAGCAACCGCCAACCGTCACGGCAGGATCATCGGGGAGCAACAAGGCGTCTGTACGGGCTTGAATTCCATCAGCTCGGCGCGCGTCAAGTTGGGATCGTAAAGATTGAGCTGCCACTTGCCGTCGCGCCCGATCTTTGGTTCTTCGGCCTTGTAACCGCGCGCGATCACGGTTTGATACGCGGGCTGGATGCTCTTCACACCCAGCGCGAAATGGTGCATCACGCCGAGCGCTCGCGGCGACGGGTTGTGCACGTTGAGCATGTACTCCAGCCAGTCGGTCCCTTCAGGCACGCGCATATCCACCCAGTCCGCGCGATCGTCTTTCATGCCGCCATACCACATCAGTTTGAAACCGAGGATGTCACCGTAGAAGCGATCGGCCGCCGCGCGATCGGCGACGGTCACGCCGACGTGAATCATGTGATCGGAGACGCGTGTATCCGGCAGGGATTTGCCGAAGTTGCGGCTGTGGAGCGACCCCGGCATGTACTGGACGAATTCCACGTTGTGCCCGTCCGGATCCTTCACCATGAAGCTCAGATTGCCGTCGAGTCCCGGCTTGAGCGCCGCCGGCACCTGCACGCCCCGGCTGGCGAGGTAATCGCGCAGCTTGTTCGCATCCTTGGTCTCGAATGCGATATGCGAGAGCCGGTCCTCCGTCGGACTCTTCAGCTCGGGGAAGACCTCGATATATTGATGGTCATTCACCTTGAAGTAGACGAGCATAAGGCCGCCGGTGGGCTTGTCCAGGCTGAACGCCTCCGCAAAGCCCAGGACGTGTCCGTAGAACTCGCGCGCCGCGTCGAGGTTGTCGGTCTTCAGGCCGATGTGGGCAACGCCGACAATGGCCGGACGTTCGACTTGTGCGGAATTTGCGGCGGATGCTTGCGCCGCGAATGCAGCCGCGTGGCGCGGCATCTTGAGAGGGCTGAGAAGCCAGAAAGTAATCGTGAGCACTACGACTGCGAAGGCACTTCGCGGCGAGAGCGATCCAAACGACAGGCTTTTCATGCCCCGAATTCTCCCGCCTCAAGAACAGTCTGTCAAGGTCAGAGTGAGTCGCGTCATCCAGGCTGGAGAGTGTTCCAACACCGATCATTGTCCGGTCGGCTTGTTGACCGGCACATCGGTCGAAACGCCCCACTGCGTGGTCGTCATGTGGCCATTGCTGGATTGCAGGATGTACCACGTTGCGTTCGACGGACGCCAGACGGCGATGTCGGTCTTCTCGTCGCCGTCGTAGTCTTTGGCCACGGGAATGTCGCCGTTCTCGCCGAAGAGTGTGGTGACCATCTTCCCGGTGCTTGACTGGATCGTGTACCACGTTCCATTCGACGGCCGGAAGACCGTGTAATCAGCCTTGCCGTCGCCATCGTAATCGCCGGGGACGGGAATATCGCCGCTCAAGCCCCAAACCTGCTTCGCGCTCGCACCTGTGCTGCTGTCGATGACGTACCACGTGCCGGTCGACGGGCGCCACACTGCGTAGTCGGTCTTGCCGTCGCCGTCATAATCCGCAGGGACCGGGATGTCACCGTTCAAGCCCCACGATTGCGAGATCATCTTGCCCGTACTGCTCAGGATGATCCACCAGGTGCCGGTTGAAGGCCGCCAGATGGCGTAGTCGGTTTTGCCGTCGCCGTCGTAGTCCCCAGGAACCGGGATATCGCCGCTCGCGCCCCATTGCTGGGTCACGATCTTTCCGGTGCTGCTGTAAATCACGTACCAGGTCTGGTTCGACGGACGCCACACCGCGTAATCGGTCTTGCCGTCGCCATCGTAATCTCCCGGCACGATGATGTCGCCGTTCAGGCCCCAGGACTGCGTCACGCTCTTGCCCGTGCTGCTGTCGATGACGTACCACGTGCCGCTCGAAGGCCGCCACACCGAGAGGTCCGCCTTGCGGTCGCCATCGAAGTTGGCAATGTGCTTGTCGCGACGGATTATCGAGGACAGCCGCGTGGCCGGAATATCGCCGGTCTCACCCCATTGGGTAGTCAAGCCGCCGCCGCTCGAATACGTGACGTACCAGGTCGCGTTCGACGGCCGCCAGATGGCATAGTCGTCCTTGCCGTCACCGTTGTAGTCGCCGACAACGGGTATGTCGCCGGTCTCGCCCCACTGCTGCGAGACCGTTTTGCCGGTGCTGCTGAGGAGTATCCACCACGTGGCGGTCGAGGGCCGCCAGACGGCATAATCGGTCTTGCCATCGCCGTCGTAGTCGCCTTCGACAGGAATATCACCCGGCAAACCCCACGCCGTCTGAACGTTCTTACCCGTGCTGCTCTGGATTACGTACCAGGTGTAGTTCGATGGACGCCAAACCGCGTAGTCCGCCTTGCCATCCCCGTCGTAATCGCCGACGACAGGAACATCGCCGGGCAGTCCCCAAACGTGCTCGATCCAAGCGCCGCCACTCGAAGGCAGGATGTACCAGGTCCCGTTGCTTGGCCGCCACACCGCGAGGTCCGCTTTGCCGTCGCCATCGTAATCGGCGGGCACAGGTATGTCGTCCGGCTGACCCCATTGCGTGATGATCGGGCTGC